>CAZYRO010000024.1:0-8244 GCA_964649435.1 uncultured Candidatus Saccharibacteria bacterium
TTGTATTGCGATTCTAAAATATCGGCAAATTTTTCAAGCTCGTCTTGGGAAATACCCTTGCTTTCAGCTTCTATTTCATAAAATGTCATGCTTTTCTCTTTTCCTTTCATGAAAATTACTCTATCCAAAACCATTTCTATTTCTATCGGTCCCTCTTTTTTTCTGCCCAAATTTAAAATCGTTCTTCTGTTTTTGTTTTTGTAAGGGCTTTTTTGTAATTTTTTTTCTCCGATTATTTCCCTTGCCCGTTTCAATGGTTCTATATCTAATTTTTCAATTTGGCTTAAATCTTCTTGAGAAACACGGGCAATAACTTCTTCTCTGAAGAATAGATTATCTTTTTGTTCTATTTTTTTCTTAAAATCAATTGTAATTTCATTATCTCCTTTGCGAATTCTTAGTAGGGCATCATGTTTTTTAAGGACTTGATCCGGCGTGTCTAAGTAGGAATTCTCTAGGTTTATTGTTCTTTTTTCTAAAATATTAAATTTTCCAATTTTTTCTAATTTTTCAATTTCTTCAAAAATCACGTCGCTGGGCGCCACAAATTTAAATTCAATTTCTTGAAAATTGCGTTCTGGCTTATTTTCTTGTTGAGAAGGGATTTTCTCTTTCATATTCCAACTTATTTTATCCAATACTTATTCTTAATTTTTAAATCCTCTTCTTCTTTTTTTTCTTCAATTTTCTGCTTAGCCATTTTTCGAAGTTTTTCTAAATCAGTTTTATCCAGTTCTTTAACTCTTTTTTCTAAATAAGCTTTAGTGTTTTTCTTGGGGTCTTTGATAAGTTCAGACAACAAAACATCTAATATTGCTCCAATTTTTGGACTGGGCTTTAATTTCAGAATTTTCATTATCTCGTTTCCGTCAATTTTCAACATTTTTACCGAGATTGGATCTTTGGAAACTTTTTCTATCATATATTCGATTGTTCGCAAACGATAAGGCCTGGCTTTAGGTACGCCCATTCCTAATCTATCGGCAACTCGTAAATTGATTAAGTCTGTGGTATTTTCTAATCCCACTCGGCGAATAAGACGTCTTACTCCTGCGTCGGTAATCCTTTCTGGGTCGGAAACAAACATATGATTTCGGACTAAAACAGCTATTTTTTCAGTGAATTTTTTCGGAAACTTTAATCTTTGCAAAATTCTTGCGGCAAATTTTGCTCCCACGTAGTCGTGATTATAAAAAGTTGAGTCGGGTCCCTCGCCTTCTTTGGTTTCAGGCTTGCCAATATCGTGAAATAACGCAGATAGGCGGACATCTAAATTAAATTTTTGATCAGCAGCTGCTTGAAGAGAACGGATAGAGTGTTCATAAATATCATAAATATGGCCCTTGTTTTGACCAACTTTAACTCCTTTTTCTAATTCTGGCAAAATATATTGAAGCAAATTTGTTTTTCTTAAAAGCTCTATTCCCTGGCTGGGTTTATCTGATTCAATAATTTTTATCAATTCATTCCTAATTCGCTCTTTTGATATTGCCTGAATCCAGCCAGCGTCTTTTTGAATAGCTTTAAGAGTTTTTGGCTCTATTTCCCAGCTTTCGGCTGGTCGGCCTCCGGCCGAAAGAGTAGTAGCAAAACGAACTGCTCTTAACATTCTTAACGCATCTTCGTTGAATCTTTCTTCGGGGTTGCCAACTGCTCGGATTAATTTATCTTTTAAGTCTTTCTGTCCGTTAAAGGGATCAGTAATTTTTTTATTCATGTTTGCCGCCATGGCATTAACCGTAAAATCGCGTCTTGCAAGATCTTCTTCTATGGTTTTGGCAAAACGAATTTTGTCAGGATGACGTTTATCGCTATATTTTTCATCAATTCGATATGTTGTTATTTCAATTTCAGATAAGGTTTTATCTTTAGCTCTTGTTTGGGCTGTTACAGTGCCAAATTTATTTTCATAAAAAGATTTGGGAAAAACTTTTCGAATTTCTTCGGGCTTGGCATTGGTGGTAATATCCCAATCATTTGGTTTTACATCTCTAAGCGAATCTCTAACGCAGCCACCTACAGCATAAGCTTCATATCCCTGCCTGCCGGCAGGCAGGCCTGCCCTACCGGCAGGCAGGCGGCTTTTTTGTAATTTTTCTATTGTTGATTTTACTTCTTTTGGTAATTCTTTCATTGGAAATTAATTATATAGAAAATAGAAATTAGTAATGGAAATTGATCGCATGGAAATTAGCTAATTTCTAATTTCCGAACAGCCAATTTCTAATTAAATAATAGTTTAAAAATTGACTTTTGGCAAATTTTAAGGTAAAATTTAAGGGAATTTGCCCTCGTGGTGAAACGGATATCACGCAACGCTTCGGACGTTGATTTCCGGGTTCGAATCCTGGCGAGGGCATAGATTCTAGTTTTCCGGAACAAGCCCCCGTAGCTCAATTTGGTAGAGCAGCTGCCTCTTAAGCAGTTGGTTGCAGGTTCAAGTCCTGCCGGGGGTACTGGTATTTATTATTAAAAGAAAAATTATGTGTATAGAATATGGTCCCACTCCCGAACAAATGAGGGTAAAAAACGAAACCGAGCAGAGAATTGCCAATCTCGCCAGTGAATTTCACGACGAATGGCGCAAACCTCGTTGGAGAGAAAAAACGAGAGATCATAAGCCAAGGATAAAGAAAACTAAAGATCAATCTTGGTCGCAAGCGCACGGAGGAGCAATAGAAGTTGATATCGCTAATACTCCCTACAAAGAATTGCCAAGTGATTGGCAGGCCGAAAATAAGGCTTCTGCGGAAGTGGCAGTATCTGAAGTAGAAAAAGTCATTAAAGCAGGAACGCCGCCTGATGAATCTTTTATTGAGTTTGCTAGTTCCATACTTCATGATAAGTGGTTGGAAAGAAATGGAAGCTGGGCCCCACCAGAACAAAGCAAACCTTATTCTGAACTTACAGAAGAGGAGAAAGAAAAAGACAGGGTTATTATTAGACGAACAATTGCGGTTTGTAGCAAAAAAGAATAATGTAATCTTCTTATTGATAAAATAATTGTGTTTATTCTTGACTTATGATAAACTCTGAAATAGAATAGAATAAAGAATTATGCTAACTCCACGAAAAAAATTGAATATTATAAAGCAATACAAACTTCATCAAAAAGATACAGGGTCCTCGGAAGTTCAGGCTGCTATTTTAACCGAACAGATCAAAGAGTTAACTGCTCATCTCAAAAAACATCCTAAAGATAATCATTCTCGTCGGGGCCTCTTGAGCATGGTTTCTAAAAGGAAGCGGCTTTTGAACTATTTGAAGAATGAGGACGAGAAAAGGTATAACAAAACAATTAAGGATTTGGGATTGAAGCGATAGAATAATTATATGAGTATAATCAAGAATAGAGAACAACGAGTGGCAGTATTAATGGATATTCAGAATATGTACCACTCGGCTAAAAATTTATATAGAGCGCGAGTTAATTTTCGCGAAATTTTACGAACTGCTGTGGCAAACAGGAAATTAGTTAGGGCGATTGCCTATGTTGTGACTACAGAAAGCGGCGAAGAAAAAGCATTTCTTGAAGCATTAGAAAAAGCAGGAATAGAGATTAGAAGCAAGGAACTTCAGATTTTTCCCGGTGGAATGAAAAAAGCGGATTGGGATATTGGAATGGCTATTGATGCCGTAAAATTATGCAGACTTTGCGATGCTATAGTATTAGTTACTGGCGATGGAGATTTTATTCCTTTAGTAGAATATCTTAAGGAAGGATGGGGAGAGCAAGTAGAAGTAATTGCTTTTGACAAAAGCACCTCGGCTAAATTAAAGGAAAGTGCTGATGATTTTATTGACCTTGGCAAGAATCTAAAAAAATATTTAATAAAATAATTAATATAATTAATATAGCGCTAACTTGCGAATGCTTGCTAATCTGCTAATTGCTAATATTTTTATTGAACTAATCGAAATATTAGCAATTCGTGGATTGGCAAAAGATTGGCATTGTTGGCCTTATCTATTATTATGAAAAAATTTAAGACTGAAATTGGAGGAAAAGAATTAAGCGTAGAAATCGGGAAATTAGCCTGGCAAGCTAATGGCGCGGTGACAATAAGATATGGAGATACCATATTATTAGTTACTTGCGTAATTAGCAACAAGTCTCGAGAAGGTGTAAATTATCTTCCACTGATGGTTAATTATGAAGAAAAACTTTACGCAGCAGGCAAAATTAAAGGTAGTCGCTTTATAAAACGCGAAGGCAGAGCAACTGACGAAGCAGTTCTTAGCGGTCGGGTGATAGATAGAGCTATCCGACCTCTTTTTAATTCCAAAATTAGAAATGATATACAGATTGTAGCTACGGTTCTTTCTTTTGATGGAGATAATGATCCCGTCCTTTTAGGATTAATTGGGGCGTCAATTGCCTTGTCAATTTCTGATATTCCTTGGAACGGGCCAGTTGCTGCGGTGTCAATGGGGCAAATTAATGGAAAGTGGGTTGTGAATCCAGATAGCGAAGGGGATGAAAAATCTCCCTTAAATCTTGTTGTTGCCGGAACTAAAGATAAAATAAATATGATTGAGGGCAAAGCAATTGAAGCGCCGGAAAAAACTATTGTTGAAGCATTGGGATTTGCCGCAGAACATATTAAAAAATTAATTGCTTTTCAGGAAAGTATAATCAAGGAATATCAGCCTAAAAAATTAGAATTAGAAATTCCTGAATTTAGTCCTAAACTTATAAAAGAAACAGAAGATTTTATTGACGGCAAATTAGAAAAAGCTCTTTACAAGGCGGAAAAAACCGAGCGAATGGAGGAACTCAATAAACTTAAAGAAGATTTAGGCTATTTTATTGAAGGTAAATACGAAAATGATGAACAAAAGCTTCAGGAAGTTTTTGATATATTTGAAGAAAAAATAAATAAAATGATTCATAAGAATATTCTTGACCTGCCAGCCGGCAAAGAGAAACGTCCGGATGGCCGAAAATTAGATGAGGTCAGAAAAATTTCCTGCGAAGTTGGCTTATTACCAAGAACTCATGGCTCGGGATTATTTACTCGAGGCACTACCCAGGCGCTCTCGATTGTTACTTTGGGACCGCCAAAAGCAGAGCAATTGCTTGATGAAATGAAATTAGAGGGAACAAAACGGTTTATGCATCATTATAATTTCCCGCCTTTTTCTGTTGGAGAAGTGGCGCCAATGAGAGGACCGGGACGAAGAGAAATTGGGCACGGAGCATTGGCGGAAAAAGCATTATATCCTCTTATTCCCTCTAAGGAAGAGTTTCCTTATACCATTAGAGTTGTTTCAGAAATTCTTTCTTCTAACGGCTCTTCTTCTATGGCATCGGTTTGCGGTTCTACTTTATCCTTGCTTGACGCGGGAGTGCCAATTAAAAGTAATGCTGCTGGGATTGCTATGGGATTAATGATGAGTAATGATGGTGATAAATATAAAGTTTTAACCGATATTCAGGGCCCGGAAGATCATCACGGAGACATGGATTTGAAAGTAGCCGGCACTAGAAAAGGAATAACCGCTCTTCAAATGGATGTTAAAATTGATGGTCTTTCTTTAAAGATTTTGGAAGATGCTTTAATTAAAGCTAAAAAGGCCAGAGAGGAGATTCTTGATAAAATGGAAGCGGTAATAAAAATGCCTCGTTCGGACCTTTCACCTTTTGCTCCTCGAGTTCTCATTCTTCAGATTGACCCTGAAAAAATTGGCAGCGTCATTGGTCCGGGCGGTAAAATAATCAATAAAATAGTTGATGAAACGGGTGCAGAAATTGATATCAAAGACGATGGTACGATTTTCGTTAATTCAAAACAGGCCGATGGATGCGAGAAAGCCATTAATTGGATTAAAAATATTACTCGAGAAGTAAAGAGCGGTGAAGTTTTTCAAGGAAAAGTTGTTAAAATTACTGATTTTGGAGCTTTTGTTGAGATACTGCCCGGCAAAGAAGGATTACTTCATATCTCGGAGTTTGCTCCCCCTGGTGAAAAAATAAAAAGCATAGAAAATATTATTCATCGTGGAGATGTTATTACGGTTAGAATTAAAAATATTGATGCATCAAAGAAGATAAGTTTAGCTTTATTTAAAAAAGGAATGAGAATGTAATAATCATTTTATATGGCTAAAAAATACGAAATACAAACAATGCAAAAAGATATAGAAAAACTGAAGAAAAAACCGAAATTAGTCGGCAAATTACCGGGAGCGCCTCTTCCTCCGGAGCCGATAGAGTCATTCAAGAAATCAGAATCAATTAAATCAACTGAACCGATTAAACCAATAAAACCGATAATAACTCCTGAACCAAAAAAGAAACAAGGACGTAAAATTTTTATTCCAATTATTTTAATAATCGCGGCTTTATTAATTGCAGGCGGATTTTATTATTGGTGGAATTATTTGCGAGTTCCAGAAAAATCAGAACTGGAAATTCCAGTTTTTCTTGTTGGGACTGATGAGATTGAGATAATAGAATTATTGGAGATAAATATTCCAGCTAATGTTTCTAATAATTTAGGAGAAAAATATACTTTCTTTCTTTATGCTCAATCTGGAGGAAATAGGGCTGGATTTATAGTCGAAATAACGGATCAAGAGCTTCTTAGAGCTAATCTTAGAAATTGGGAAAATACGATGGAAGAAGACTTGAAACCGATTTTTCTTAATCAAGAGCTTGGCGAGCCAGCCACTGAAGAGTTTCAAGGTAGTGTTTATAAAGATATTGGTATTCGTTATCTCAATTTTTCTAATTCCTCTTTGAGCATAGATTATGCGATTGTTGAAAATTATATGATTGTTACAACCTCTAAAGAAAGTATATATAAGATGATTGATAGGATTTTATAAAAGGAGATCTCTCAACCCCCGATTATTTAAAGAATAATAGATTTTCCGGATTTGAAAGTTATTCAGGTAAGTTTTACCATAGATGGTATTTTTATTTTTTCTACTTTTAAATTCTTAAGATTAAAAAATTTAGACATATATCTAGATTTAATCTAGGCATTATGTGGGATTTGTTAAATCCCACATAAAATTGATTCAGATTTACTTATATGGGGAGAATTTTTGCTACAAATGAATTTTATCATTTATTTAATCGCGGGGTAGACAAGCGAAAGATCTTTATGGATAGAAGTGACTATCTTCGTTTTATCCATAATCTTTATGAATTTAATGATGTCGAGCCAGCTCCAGAGTTTTCCCGTCGCGAACAAAATGTGGGATTTAATAAATCCCACATAGAGGATTTAGGAGTTCGGGATTGTTTAGTAAATCTTCATGCCTTTGTTTTAATGCCCAACCACCATCATGGACTTGCCGAGCAACTAAAAGAAGGAGGGATTACTTTATTTATGAAAAAGCTTCATATCGGATACGCCAATGCTTTTAATCCAAAATATGAAAGGAGCGGTCATTTATTCCAGGGAGCATTTAAGGATGTTCATGTTAAAGATGATATTCAGCTTGGTCATTTAGTTTGCTATATTCATTCTAATCCATTAGAACTTTGGAAATCTAAATGGAAAGAAAAAAAATTAAGCTTTTCGGAAATTAAAGAAGCTCTAAAATTCTTAGAAAATTATCGCTGGTCGAGTCATTTAGATTATCTTGGCATTAAAAATTTTCCATCTTTAATTAATAACAAATTCTTGCTAGAATTTTTTGGCGGAACAGAAGGCTATAAAGAATTCTTTATTGATTGGTTAAGACAATACAAAATAAATATTAATTCTATTCAGGATTTAGCTCTAGATTAGTTTCATGTGGGATTTAATAAATCCCACATAGTGGGTTATGCTGAAAAAACACTTGACAAGAATTTTTGAAGGAGTATAATAGAAATAAGATGGTCCGTTTATAACGGACCTTTTTCAAAAACTATGGATACAAAACAATTTTCAATAGCTATTGCCCAAATTGCCGAAGAAAAAGGAATTTCTCAAGAACAAATTATTGAAACTATTGAGATGGCAATCGCAGCAGCTTATAAAAGAGATTACGGCCAAAAGGGACAGAATATTAGAGTAAAGCTTGACTTAGAAACTGGAAAAATCAAGGCTTTTCAGCTTTTTTTGGTTGTTGACAAAGATATGCTGAAAAAGGATGAGGAAGAAGCTTCGACTTCTTTGTCGGACACCGAGGACGTTGAGAATAAAAAAATTCGCTTTAATCCCTTAAAGCATATAATGATTGAAGAGGCAAAAAAGATTAAAAAGAGCATTAAACCCGGCGATGAATTAGAAATTAAACTTGAAT
>CAZYRO010000025.1:0-8196 GCA_964649435.1 uncultured Candidatus Saccharibacteria bacterium
TTTTGGCGAAAGGTAAAAAGTACTTTTACTTTTAACAAAGTCAAAAAAACAGAATTACAGCTTCGTTATGCTAATGAGAGATTAATTGAGGCGAAAAAATTAGCAGAGAAAACTGGCAAAGAAGAAGTTTTTCAAAAAACTCTTGAGAAATATCAGGGAGAAATGGAAAAACTTAAAAATCAAGTAGAGAAATTCAAAGAAAGGGCTGCGGATAATCCTAAAATTGATAAGTTTCTTGATAAATATACTGACAGAACAATAAAACACCAGCGATTAATGGATCGTTTAGAGAAAAATCTTTCAGACAAACCACAGATATTAGAACGGATTAGAAACGTTAAAGAGAAAAATCTAGAACATCTTGTAACAATAATTGAAAAACTTGAGGACAAAGATAAAATTTCCGAACGGCTAGAGAAAAACCTAAACGAAATAGATGGAAGTAAATATAAAAACTTTAAAAATCTCGAAGTTTTGCTTGAGCTCGAAAACAAAGTTCCAGAGCAAGCAAAAAAAGCGATTCAACAAGCCCAAGAAAATGCTCTGAATCGGCTTCATGAAAACCTGGATAATATGTCCTCGGAAGACCAGGAAAAATTTGGAGAATATTTGGAGGGAGTTAGCGGAGACCAAACTACTCATTTGGAAATAATGGAGAGATTAGAAGAAAGAAAACTTTCACCAATTCTAGAAAAAGGAATTGAAAACAATAGAGAACAAATTAAAACCAAAGCAAAAAACCTAGAAGAAAATATGCTTGAGATTCAAGAACAAAAAAGAGAGATGATTAAAGAAAGAGCCGGAGAAGAATAGGTTGCAAAAATCACTCTCTTGATAAAATGGAGTGATTTTTGTATACTCTAATCTATGAAGTATTTTATTAAAACTTACGGATGTCAACAGAATAAGTCGGATAGTGAACGAATTGCAGTTGTTTTAGAAAATCAAGGATATAAAGGCGCTAAGAATATGGAGAATGCAGATTTAATTGTAGTTAATGCCTGTTCGGTTCGTCAATCAGCCGTAGATAGAGTTTTTGGCTTGGCAGAAAAAATAAAGAAGCTAATGGATAAAAAAGCAGGACTCAAAAGTGTTTTAACGGGTTGTATTTTAAGGACAGATAAAAGAAAATTTGAGAAAATATTTGATTCTGTTGTTAGTATAAAAGAATTTTTAGGCAAGAATTATTTGTCTTTAGAACCTAAGCATTCTGATAAATCTTCAGCTCTTATTCCGATAATGACCGGTTGTGATAATTTTTGTTCTTATTGCGTTGTTCCTTATACTCGCGGCAGGGAAATATCCCGACCAGCGCAGGAAATAATTTCCGAGATAAAAAATTTGATTAAACAAGGATATAAAGAAATAACATTATTAGGGCAAAACGTAAACTCATATAGATGCAAAGCGCAAAAATTTCCCGAATTGTTAAAAACGATAAATGCTATTCCGGGAAATTTTCAAATAAAATTTCTTACCTCCCATCCAAAAGATTTTTCTGATGAATTGATTAAAACAATTGCCAAATGCGAAAAAGTTGCTAAAGAAATCCATTTACCTGTCCAGAGCGGTGATGACAAAATTCTTAAAAGAATGAACCGCGGCTATACTGTCAAGCAATACAAAAATTTAGTCAAAAAAATCCGTGAAAAAATTTCTCAAGTTAAATTTTCCACCGATGTAATTATTGGCTTTCCCGGAGAAACAAAAAAACAATTTGAAAATACGGTCAAATTATTTAAAGAAATTAAATATGATATGGCATATATAAATAAATATTCTATCAGACTTAACACAGCTGCCGCTAAAATGAAAGACAATATTTCGATTCAAGAGAAAAAAAGGCGTTGGAATATTTTAAATGAGATAGTCAATAAATAAAAAGCCAAAAGATTATTTATAATAAAATTTTGGCTTTAATTTATTAGTTTTATTAATAAATTTATTAATCCTGATCCTACGAAGACGCCTATGGTAACTCGCGTCATTGTTCCCAGCCAAAGACACAAGCGCCCGTATCGAGATTGAACGAATACTTCCTGAATGCTTAAACCAATAACAAAAAAAGTAAAAGAGGGAATAATTCCGCAAAGGTATACGCCAAAATGTCCAAGCGCTTTAAGTCTTTTTACTATTTTTTTATTTTGATGTCTTTCATAAATTTTACGTTTTTTAGTTATCCAACGAGCTAATTTTAACAGAATTTTTCTCATTTTTTTTGCTCTTGGAATATTTTTACCTTTTTGCCACTTTTCGGTTATAGCCAGGGTTTTTCCAAAAAGCCAAAACCAACAAAGAATAGAAAGTGTGTTAAATATAATTTCTGCTATAAAAGTTTGAAAAACAGAAAGACCAACCGAATAACGCCAGTAAGCTATTGAAGCTTCTATACTAAAAAAATTAATAACAATAGCTATTAGAACATTGATTATTATGCTCAATTATTTATCACCTCCTTAATTAAATTTTAAAAGTACACTACCGTAGTATTTAAGTATAACAAAATAATGAATTCAAGTCAAAATAAAATTAAATTAATAGTCGTTTTAGGTTTTACGGCAAGTGGGAAATCTGATTTGGCAGTAAAATTAGCCAGGAAATTTAATGGAGAAATTGTTTCTGCTGATTCAAGGCAGGTTTATAAAGGAATGAACATTGGAACCGGAAAAATTATCAAAGAAGAAATGCAAGGAATTCCTCATCATCTTTTAAATGTTGCCAACCCTAAAAGACAATTTACAGCTGCCCAATATCAAGAAAAGGCTTTTAAGGCAATTAATAAAATCAATAAAAAAGGCAAAATTCCAATTATTTGCGGCGGAACGGGATTTTATATCCAAACAGTAATACAAGGACTGAAAATTCCCAAGGTAAGACCGGATTTAAAATTGAGAAAAAAGTTAGAAAAACTAACGACCGAAGAGTTATTTAAAAAATTAGAAAAATTTGATACTCGTCGGGCTAAAAATATTGATTCTAAGAATAGGCGAAGGATAATTCGCGCCTTAGAGATAGTTATTAAGTCTGATAAGCCGGTTCCTTGTATAAAAATTCAACCCCAATTTAATGTTTTAGAATTAGGAATTAAAAAATCTTTTGAAGAACTTAAAAAATTAATTAAAAAGAGATTATTAAAACGTTTAAGACAAGGAATGATAGATGAAGTCAGAGAATTAAGAAAATCCGGATTGTCATGGAAGCGGCTTGATGATTTTGGGTTAGAATATCGTTATATTTCTAAATATCTTCAAAATAAATTAACTAAACAAGAAATGATAGAAAAGCTTCAAAAAGAAATTGAACATTATGCTAAACGTCAAATAACCTGGTTTAAACGCGACAAAAAAATTTATTGGGTAAAAGATTATAAAGAAGCGGAAGCATCAGTTAATAAATTTTTAAGCTAATAGATAAAAATATCAATAGAAAACCAGTTGCGTTTAACAACTGGTTTTTTCTTTTATTTATAGAACTTTTTTTATTACTTCTGCTGTAAGAGTTTCTTTTTCTAATAAGAGTTTAACTAATTTTTCCATTTTATCTTTGTTTTTCTCTAAAATATTTTTAGCTTTTTGGTAAACTTCATCAATCAAATTTTTAATTGTTTCATCTATTTTCTTGGCTGTATCTTCGCTATAATTTCGAATTTGTCTAAGATCTTTACCTAAGAAAAGTTCGCCTTCTTTTTGGCCAAAGCTTAGGGGTCCAAGTTCTGTTGACATTCCAAAATTACAGACCATCTTTCTGGCAAGTTTGGTAGCCACCTCAAGGTCATTGCTTGCGCCGGTAGTTAATTGATCTAAAAATATTTCTTCAGCCGCTCTGCCGCCCATAAGAACTATCAATTTTGCTTCTAATTCTTCTTTGGAATAAAGATACTTATCTTTTAGGGGCAGTTGCACGGTTATTCCAAGAGCTTGCCCCCTGGGTATAATAGAAACTTTGTGCAGGGGATCGGCCTCAGGACAAAAGAGGCTTGTTAATGCGTGGCCAGCTTCATGATAAGCAGTGGTTTGTTTTTCTTTGCTGGTAATAATTATTTTTTTCTCCGCGCCCATTAAAAGCTTATCAAAAGCCCATTCTATGTCATCCATTTCAATTTTTTCTTTCTTTTCTCTGGCTGCTTTTAAAGCTGCTTCATTAACTAAATTTTCCAAATCAGCTCCGGAAAATCCTGGCGTGCCCCTGGCTATTATTTTTAAATCAGCATTATTAGCCAATGGTTTATTTCTGGTATGTACTTTAAGAATAGCTTCTCTATCTTCAATGTCTGGAAGATTTGTATAAACTTTTCTATCAAAGCGTCCGGGCCTTAGAAGGGCGTTGTCCAAAATATCAGGTCGGTTGGTAGCGGCTAATAATATTACATTTTCTCGTTCGTCAAATCCATCTAATTCTACTAATAATTGATTGAGAGTTTGTTCTCGCTCGTCATGACCACCGCCAAGTCCGGCTCCTCTATGCCTGGCTAAAGCATCAAGTTCATCAATGAAGATAATGGCAGGGGTATTTGCTTTAGCTCTAGCAAATAAACTTCGTACTCTAGAAGCACCTACGCCTACAAACATTTCAACAAACTCAGATCCAGATGAATAAATAAAGTTAGCGCTTGATTCTCCGGCTACAGCTTTTGCCAATAAAGTTTTTCCGGTTCCTGGTGGGCCCACTAATAGCACGCCCCTGGGAACTCGTCCTCCTAATTTAGAAAAGTTGATTGGATTTTTTAAGAAATCTATTGTTTCTTTTAGTTCTTCCTTAGCTTCTTTAAGTCCAGCTACATCCTTAAAAGTAATTTTTTTAGAAACAATCTTGGAGCTTGTTTTTTGTTTATCAAGTTTAGCAGATGATTTTGTATATTTATTCAAATATTTTTCCTGTTCTTTCATTGATTTCATTGTGGGGCGTAGAAATATAAATGCAATAACAAAGAAAATAAAGAGATAAAACAAGAGACCCAGAAGAGAGCTGCCGCTTCCTTTTCCTTTTACAGTGAATTTAATATCATACTTTTTAAAGAAATTCTCTAATTCTAAATTTTCAAATTTAGCTTCTTTGCGGATAATAAGAATAAAATTTTTGCCTTTTGCAATACTGTCATCGGGATTTCTGGTTCCTATAAAACTACCTTTTATTTTATAAAGTCCGGTTGTTTGAGATTCTATTACTATTTTGTCTATTTTTCTTTCTTGAGCTGCTTTTATAAATTCATTATATTCAAGCTTTTGTTCAGCTTTGTTTCCAGAATTAAAAAGCAAGCTGAATAGTATAATAACAAGAAGAAGTGGAAAAAAATATTTTCCGCGCTTTTTCCAAAATTGTTCAAATTTTTCCCATAAAGATTTTGGCTCTTTTTCTTTTTTCATTTTATTACTCCTGATATTTATTTGTAAAAGAACTTAGATTTTATTATAACAGTTTGTTCATTTATGTAAAGAGATTCGTGGAAATCATTTGGGCGGGGAAGATAGAATTTTTTTTAGTAATTTAGCTGTAATTTGAGGATTTGCCTTGCCTTTGCTTTCTTTCATAATTTGACCAACTAAAAATTGTAGAGCATTTTCTTTTCCCTTCATATAATCCTTTGCCGGCTGGAGATTATTTTTTATTACTTTTTCTGCGATTTTTTCAAGCTCTGATTTATTGCTTACTTGGGTTAAATCCTTTTCTTCAATAATATTAGAGGGATCGGCTCCGGTTTCGAACATTTCTTTTAGAACTGTTTGGGCGGCGCTGCTTGAAATTTTGCCTTGATTAAGCAAGATTATAAATTCGGCAAAATTTTCTGGAGTTATTTTAATATTTTCAATATTTTTTTCTTCGAGATTATGTAAATATTTTTTAAGTTCTGTGATTAAATAATTAGCAGTTAACTTGATTAATTTACTCGTTCCTTCCTGATTTTTTAACTCGCTAATAATTTTTTCAAAGTAATCGCCTAAAGCTTTATAACTTGTAAATATTTCTATATTTTCTTGAGGAAGATTATACTCTTGTTTAAATCTCTTTCTTCTGTTATTTGGCATTTCAGGAATTTCGGCTTGTATTTTTTCTATATTTTTTTTAGAAATTTTTAAAGGCGGTAAATCCGGTTCAACGAAATATCTATAATCTTCGGCTGTTTCTTTTGTTCTTTGAGAAAAAGTTTTTTGTTTATTTTCATTCCACCCGCGAGTTTCATGAGCAATTTTCTCGTTGTTTTCTAAAAGTCCGGTTTGCCGCTTTACTTCATAATCAATTGCTCTTTCTACTGCTTTAAATGAATTAAGATTTTTTATTTCCACCTTCGTTCCTAGTTTATTTTTGCTTCCCATGGAAATATTTGCCTCACAGCGCATTTCACCTTTTTCCATATCAGCGTCAGAAATTTTTAGATATCTCGAGATTAACCGAAGTTCTTCGCAGAATTTTTTAGCTTCTGGATCTGAAAATATATCTGGTTCAGTGACTAATTCCATTAAGGGAATTCCAGCCCGATTGAAATCAATCAAAGAATAATCCTGTTTGTTGACAGAAGAATGATTTTTTTGAGAATGCAGCAATCTTGCCGTATCTTCTTCTAAATGTATATTATTAATTCTAATGTCTTTATTATTTATTTTAAGTTTACCGTTTTTACAAAGTGGCGCTCTATTTTGACTTATTTGGTAATTTTTTGGTAAATCAGGATAGAAATAATTTTTTCTTTCGAAAAAGCTTTTTTCGTTAATTTGGCAATTTAAAGCTAATCCGGTTTTTATTACATTTTTAACTGCTTCTTTGTTAATTACCGGTAAAACCCCGGGATGAGCCATGCAAATTGGACAAATATTGAGATTGGGCTGTTTTTCTTCGGGATTGTTTAAGCACCCGCAAAACATTTTTGTCCGGGTTTTAAGCTGGATATGAATTTCTAATCCTATAGTTGGCCGATATTTCATTATCACTTTTTGCTATTAGATGCTTAATCTTTTTTTAACAATTTTTTTTATATTTTCAGAAATTTCTTCAATTGATTTTTCACCGTCAATTATTACAATATTGTTAAATTTTTTGGCTAATTTTTCAAAAACCATCCAGACTTTTTCAAGTTGTTTTTCTTTTTCAAAAAGCGTTTCTTTTGTACCGCGTTTTTGAATTCTTTTAATGCAAACTTTTGGCGAAACTTTTAGAAGTATAACTAAACAAGGTTCTATAAATTTCTCATTTATCTTGAGTAAATAGTTTAAATCTATTCCGCTGGCAGTTCCGAACGCAAAAGAGGAAAATTGAGATCTGTCGGTAATTACTATCTTTCCTTTTTTAAGGGCGGGTTTAATTCTGTTTTCTTGATGCCACTTTCTATCTTCAGAAAATTTTTTTTGCAGTTTTTTTAGTTCGTTTCCGGTTAGTTTTTTATTCTGATTAAGAATCTTGTTTACCAATTTGCCGGCATTGCTATCGTTTGTTGGCTCTTTAGTTAAAACCACCTTAAACTTCATTTTTTCAAGGTGGTTTTTTAAAAGATTAGCCTGAGTAGTTTGCCCAGAACCGTCTAATCCTTCAAAGGCAAAGAATTTTCCTTTATAAATATTTTTTTTCACGTATACTTTCTTGTTAATTTATCACTTCTATTCCCATATTCTTAGCCGTTCCCTCAATTATTCTACAAGCTGCCTCTATATTGTCGGCATTTAAGTCTGGCATTTTTTTCTCGGCGATTTCACGAATTTGCTGTTTGGTTACTTTTCCGACTTTGGTTTTATGGGACTCTCCGGATCCTTTTTCAATTCCAGCTGCTTTTTTAAGCAAGTCGGAGGCCGGCGGGGTTTTTAACTTAAAATCGAAAGTTCTGTCTTCGTAAACCGTAATTTCTACCGGAATAATACTATTCCCCTTGTTTTGGGTAGCTCCGTTAAATTGAGCACAGAATTGCTGAATATTTAATCCGTGCTGTCCTAAAGCCGGCCCAACTGGCGGAGCTGGATTTGCTTGTCCTGCCTTTATTTGAAGTTTAATTATTGTCTTTATATGTTTAGCCATATTATATCTTTTTGACTTGTAAAAAGTCTAACTCGACCGGCGTTTCTCGCCCAAACATATTGATTAATATTTTTATTTTCCCCCTTATCTGATCTACCTCGCTTATTTTTCCCTCAAAATCTTTAAATGGCCCATCAACAATTTTTACTATATCATCAGCTTCAACATCAATTTTATAAGTTGGTTCCTCAATACCTA
>CAZYRO010000026.1:0-7928 GCA_964649435.1 uncultured Candidatus Saccharibacteria bacterium
AGATATAGTTTTAATGATTTCCGGCAAAGATCGAGGTAAGAAAAGCAAGGTAATAAAGGTTTTTCCAAAAGAGAATAAAATTATTGTTGAAGGAGTTAATCTCAGGAAAAAACATGTTAGACCTAAAAAAGAGGGCGAAAAAGGTCAGGTAGTGGAAATAGCAGCTCCTTTTGATGTTTCTAATGCTAAGCTGATTTGTCCTAAATGCAAAGAAGCTGTTAGGATTGGATATAAGGTAGTTGGCAAAAATAAATTTAGAGTGTGTAAAAAATGCGGGCAAGAGATATAAATTAAATTTCTAATTTCTAATATCTAATTTCTAAATTGGACATTTAAGAATCATTTAAGAATTAGGGGTTTCGTTAGGAATTAGTAATTTTAAACTATGATTACTCTCAAAGAAAAATATATTAAGGAGGTAATTCCCGCAATGAAAGAGCGTTTCGGTTATAAAAATAATCTTGCTGTTCCAAAAATTGTGAAAGTAGTAATTAATACTGGTACAGGCAAGGCCTTAAAGGACGAAAAATTGCGAGAAATAATTGCTAAAGATTTAACTATTATTACTGGGCAAAAACCCGCTTCAACGTCGGCAAAGGGAGCTATCTCTGGATTTAAAATTAGAAAAGGAATGACGGTGGGGTTCAAGGCAACTCTGAGAGGAGAGAGAATGTATAATTTTTTAGATAAATTGGTGGGGGCGGCTATTCCCAGAATTCGGGATTTCAGAGGCCTTCCGGAGAAGTCAATTGATAAAAATGGAAATTTAACCATAGGAATAAAGGAACATATTATTTTTCCAGAAATTGCCCATGAAGATGTAAGATTTATTTTTGGATTAGAAGTAACAGTGGTAACTAGCGCCAAAAAAAGAGAAAGGGCAGTGGAATTATTTAGATTATTAGGATTTCCTATTAAGAAAAAAAATGGCTAAAAAATCTCAAATTGTAAAATCTAAAAAGAAACCAAAATTCTCAACAAGAAAAGTAAGGAGGTGTTTTCGCTGCGGCCGTAAAAAAGCTTATATGCGTGATTTTGGCCTATGTCGAATTTGCTTCAGGGAATTAGCTAATAAAGGGGAAATCCCCGGCGTTAAAAAGTCTTCATGGTAGATCCAATATCAGACATGTTAACTCATATTCGTAATGCTCAAGCAGTGGGACATGCTGTTGTTGATTTGCCTTTTTCAAAAATTAAACTTTCTTTAGCTGAAATTTTAGCCAAGGAGGGATTTATTAAAAAAGTAGAAAAAAAGGGAAAGGGAGTAAAAAGAAAAATAGAAATAGAGTTAATATACGAAGATGAAAAAAATAATATTCCAAAAATTAATCAACTTAAAAGAATTAGTAAACCTGGGAAGCGAGAATATATTCAAGCAAAAAACATCCGACTCATTTTGGGAGGCAGAGGTATAAATATTATTTCTACTTCGAAAGGACTAATGGCTGGCAAAGAAGCAAAGAAAAAAGGTTTGGGCGGGGAAGTTCTCTGCGAAATTTGGTAAAAATATGAGCAGAGTAGGAAAACAACCAATTCAAATTCCTGAAAATGTCGACGTAAAAGTCGAAGGCGATTTGATAATTGTTAAAGGGCCAAGGGGCGAGCTAAAAAACCAAATTCGTTCGGAGATTAAAGTTGAAATAAAAGATAAAGAGATAAAATTAAAACCAATTGTGTTTAATAAGGGGACGCAAGCTCTTTGGGGCACTTATCGTTCTCTTATTGCCAATATGGTTGATGGTGTAATCAATGTATTTGAAAAAAGATTAGAAATAATAGGAGTTGGCTATAAGGCTAACTTAGAAGGTAAGAATCTTATTTTAAATTTAGGATATTCTCATCCAATAAAAATCAAAGCTTTAGAGGGAATTGAATTCAAGGTCGAGAAAAATATTATTATTGTTTTGGGAATAGACAAACAATTAGTTGGTCAGACTGCAGCTGAAATTCGCTCAAAACGAAAACCGGAACCTTATAAAGGCAAAGGAATAAGATATGAAGGAGAGGCAGTCAGGAGGAAAGTAGGTAAGAAAGCAGCAGGAACAGAATAAAATTTAAAATTATGAATGACAAAAGAATAAAACGCCAAAGACGACATAGGCGAGTAAGATCTAAAATAAAAGGAACAGCCAAAATTCCAAGACTGTGTGTTTTTCGTTCTAATAAACATATGTATGCTCAATTAATTGATGACGAGAAGGGAAAAACATTAATATCTGCGAGCGATCTTGATATTGGAAAGAAACGTAAAACTCCCGCTTCTGCCAAGGCTTCGGCGGGTAAGAAAACTAAAAAAGAATTATCTGGTAAAGCTGCTATTGCCTATCGGATAGGGCAGATTCTTGCCAAAAAAGCTCTTGACCTGCCTGCCGGCCCGCCTTCCGGACGGAGAGGCAAGGCAGGCCTGCCTACCGGCGAGGCAGGGAAAAAACTTGAAAAAGTGATTTTTGACAGAGGCGGATATAAATATCATGGCAGAGTAAAAGCATTGGCAGAAGGAGCAAGAGCCGGCGGATTAAAATTTTAATAATTTGTTTAAATTAAGTTTTATTAATATGACAAAAAGGCCGCATAGAATTAGAGAACCGAGAATTAAGGAAAAGCCCGAATTTGAGCAGAAGCTTTTGGATATAGCGAGAACCGCTCGAATGGTTGCCGGCGGCAGACGTTTTAGTTTTCGAACCGTAGTTGTAATTGGTAATAAAAGGGGCAAGGTTGCCGTTGGCGTGGCAAAAGGATCGGATGTGGCTGTAGCTGTTGAAAAAGCCGTCAGGCAAGCAAAAAAGCATTTTATTAATATTCCTCTTACTGAAGAAAAGTCAATTCCTCATCAAATTGAAGCGAAGTATGGAGCTGCAAGGGTTTTCTTGAAACCGGCCGCTAAAGGTCGGGGAATTATAGCCGGAGGGACAATGAGGGTAATTTGTTTTCTTGGTGGCATTGAAAATATTACGGCTAAAATTATTGGCAGAACGAATAATAAACTAAATAATGCAAGAGCGACGATAAAAGCCTTGGAAAGATTAAAACCTTAGGGCTTGAAATCAAAGAAATATGCAATTACACCAATTAAAACCCATTCATAAACCTAAAAAGAAAAAGCGTATTGGTCGAGGCGGCAAACGTGGGACTTATTCTGGCAGGGGAATGAAAGGACAAAATGCAAGATCTGGACGAGGCCCTCGGCCGGAATTAAGAGATATTATTAAAAAAATTCCTAAAAAACGGGGCTATAGGTTTAAATCTCTTAAAAAGAAACCCCAAATTGTTAATTTAAAAGATATAGATAAAAATTATAAGTCTGGTGAGAAAATTACTCCAAAAAGTTTATTAGAAAAAAAGTTAATTAGTAAAATTAAAGGAAAGATGCCTGAAGTGAAGATATTAGGAAAAGGAAAACTTACCAAGAAGTTAACAATTGAGGGATGTAAAATGTCTAAAAGCGTGAAGAAACATGGCTAAAGCATTTGAAAAAATAAAATTACTATTTAAAATTAAAGATCTTCGCAAAAAGATACTGTTTGTTTTAGCTGTTTTAGTGGTTTTTAGAATTGCTGCCAACATTCCTGTTCCTGGTATTGATATTGAAAAGCTAAAATCATTCTTTGAAGGCAATCAGCTTTTTGGTTTAATTAATATTTTCACTGGAGGAGCAATGAGCCGGCTTTCTATTATCATGCTCGGCCTTGGTCCTTATATTACGGCTACAATTATTCTTCAGCTTTTGACAATGATTTTTCCTAAGTTGAAAGAAATGTATCATGAGTCCGGTCCCGAAGGACGACAAAAATTTAATCAATTTGGTCGATTACTTACTGTTCCGTTAGCTACTTTACAAGCTTATTCAATGATAGTTTTGCTTAGAAATCAACAGGTGATTCCTCACATTGACTCATTTTCTCTAATTACGGCTATTGTTGTTATTACTGGAGGAGCTGTTTTCTTAATGTGGCTAGGAGAATTAATTTCTGAAAAAGGAATCGGCAACGGAGTTTCTCTTTTGATTTTTGCCGGTATTATTGCCAGGTTTCCAATGTCGATTCAGCAAACTTTAATTACTTTTAATCCTTCTCAAGTTCCTTCTTATTTTGCGTTTCTTGTGGTGGCTTTAATAGTCATTGCCGGAGTTGTTATTATTAGTGAAGGACAGAGAAATGTTCCAATAGCTTATGCTAAAAGGATTAGAGGCCGGCACGTATATGGCGGCGTTTCAACTCATTTACCTTTGAGAGTTAATCAAGCCGGCGTTATTCCAATTATTTTTGCTCTTTCAATTATGCTTTTTCCGGGTATGATAGCCAATTTTCTTTCTCATGTTAATAATTCTTTTATAGCCGGCCTTGCTCAGGGAATTGGCAATCTTTTTCAAAATCAGCTTTTTTATGCGGCTTTATATTTTATTTTAGTGGTTCTTTTTACTTATTTTTATACAGCAGTTACTTTTGATCCTAATGCAATTGCCACTAATATTCAGAAACAAGGCGGATTTGTGCCGGGTATTCGTCCCGGCCCCAATACTGCCGATTTTTTTCATAAAATTTTAAATAGAATCACATTAGTCGGCGCTTTATTCTTGGGTCTTATTGCAATTTCACCTTTAATTGTTAGGGGTGCAACCGGAATTGCTACAATGACTATTGGTGGAACGGCGATTTTAATTGTGGTAAGTGTGGTTTTAGAGACTATGAAACAAGTAGAATCGCAATTAACGATGAGAGATTACGAAGGATTTTAAAAATATGAGAGAAAGTCAAAAATTTATTGTTATTATAATTGGTTCTCCGGGCGCGGGAAAGGGAACTCAAGCAGGATTATTATCTGAAAAGTTAAATTTGTATTCTTTTGAAACAAGTTGCGTTTTAGAAGAAAGTTGGAATAAGGCAAAAAAAGGAGATTATATTGAGATTAATGGCAACAAGAAATTTTATTTACTTAACGAAAAAAAATTATTTGATGAAGGGGTTTTGTGTAGTCCGCCGTTTGTTAGTTCTGTGATAAAGAAAAAGATTGAGGAATTAGCAGGACAAGATAAGGGCATAGTTTTTTGCGGCTCGCCAAGAACTATATATGAAGGAAAAAAATTAATTCCACTTCTGATTGATTTATACGGACTTGATAATATTTTAGTTTTACAGCTCAAAGTAAACAACAAGGAAGCAATTTGGCGAAATACCAGGCGGAAGATTTGTTTAAAATGTCGATATCCAGTTCCTTTTACTTTGGAAACTCGGGAATTAAAGAAATGTCCGAAATGTGGCGGCAAGCTTGTTATTCGAACCTTAGATACTGCAAAAACCATGAAAATTCGGCTCAAAGAATATAAAAAAAGGACTTATCCTTTATTTGGATATTTTAAAAAAATTGGCATTACTGTTAAGAAAATTAACGGAGAACAATCGATTAAAGACGTTCACAAAGACATTTTAAGAGCAGTAAAAAATGATTAGAATTTATAATCAAAACGATATAGAAATATTACGTCAAAGTGGAAAAATTTTAGCTCTAATAATAGAGGAACTAAAGAAGGAAGTTAAACCCAATGAAACAACAGCACATCTCAATAAGGTCGCAGAGGACCTTGTTTTTTCTTTAGGTGCCAAGCCTTCTTTTAAGGGTTATGATGGTTTTCCGGCTGCTCTTTGCACCTCTATTAATGAAGAAATTGTCCATGCAATTCCTGGAAATAGAAAATTAAAGAAAGGAGATATCATAAGCTTGGATTTTGGAGTAAAATTCAAGGGTTATTGCACTGATATGGCAGTAACAGTCCCTGTTGGAAATATAAACAAAAAAGTAGAAAAATTGCTCTGGGTAACCGAAGAAGCTCTGGGCCTTGGAATTGAACAAGCAAGACCCGGTAATCACTTGCAAGATATTAGCTGCGCGATTCAGAAATACGTAGAAAAAAATGGTTTTAATATTGTTCGAGAATTAGTTGGTCATGGAGTGGGTAAAAATGTCCACGAAGAACCCCAAATTCCTAATTATGGCAAAAGAGGGACCGGTCCCGAACTTGTCGAAGGAATGGTTTTAGCTATTGAGCCGATGGTTACAATTGGCGATTGGCATATTAAAAAAAGCCAGGACAGTTATGGCTATAAAACTGCGGACAACTCCCTCTCCGCTCACTTCGAACACACCATTGTCATTACCAAAAAAGAACCGGAGATAATAACGAAAATCTGAAAGTGGCAACGAAGTTATTTTTATTGATATGTGATATAATTAATTTGTAACTTTTAAATTCTAAATTCTATGACTAAACCATATTTATCAGTCGTTATTCCGGCTTATAATGAAGAAAAGCGAATACCAGCCACTCTTTTGGATATCGATAAATATTTGTTGAAACAAGATTATCCTTTGATGGGCTCGGGACAAGTTCCTTATGAAATTATTGTTGTCAGTGATGGTTCGACTGATAAAACGGTTGAAATAGTGAAAGAATTGCAGAGAAAAATAAAAAATTTGCGAGTGATTGATAACAAAAAAAATCACGGTAAAGGTTATGTGGTTAAACAAGCGATGCTGGAAGCTAGAGGAAAATACAGATTATTCATGGACGCTGATAATTCAACAACTATTGATCATTTAGATAAATTTTGGCCGTTTATTAAACAAAACTATGATATTATTATCGGTTCAATTGAGATAAAAGGAGCGCAAGTTCATGAAGAAGCTGTTTGGTATCGTCGATTATTGGGCAGATTTTCAAAATATATAATCCGAATTATAGCTGGTCTTTGGGAAGTCCATGATAGCCAAAGAGGATTTAAGTTATTTACCGACAAAGCAGTTGAGAAAATTTTTCCCAAGCAAACGATTATGCGATGGGGATTCGATATTGAGATTTTAACTCTTGCCAAAAGAATGGGTTTTAAAATTAAAGAAGTGCCGGTTAATTGGAAAAATCTCGGAGAAAGTAAAGTGACTTTAAAGTCATATATTAAAACTTTTCAAGAACTACTGAAAATAAAGCAGAATTTGATTACTAATAAATATAAATTATAATTAAAAAATTTTTGAAAATATGAAAATTCCCGAATTCCACAAAAAACAAGTCAGGCCTGGGTTTGAAAATGTTTCAGAATTAAGAAAAGGTTTGATTAGCGATGAGTGGGTGTTAATTGCTACTGGCAGAGCCAGGCGTCCCCACTCCTTTATTAAAGAAGAAAGATTAAAATTTGAACAGCCGATTTCTGAATGTCCCTTTGAAGATCCTCAAGCAACTGGTCATGGCGAGCCTTTGTTAATATATTATAAAGAAGACAAGAAAAAAAGAGCTGTTAAAAAAACAAAAAAAATTGTTAAAGAATGGAGCTTGCAAGTCATTCAGAACAAATATCCAGCTTTTGGTCCCGGAGATTGTTCTAAAACTTATAAAGAAGGACCATATACCTTAATGGACGGAGCTGGTTTCCATGAAGTAATTATTACTCGGGACCATAAAAAACATTTTGCTCTGTTGCCAATCAAGAAAGTAGAGGAAGTTATTAGGGCTTATCAGGAACGTTATTTAGCTTTAATGGGGCGAAAATGCGTTAATTATATTTCTATTTTTTACAATCATGGTCGAGAAGCCGGTGCCTCAATTCCTCATCCTCATTCGCAGTTGATTGCTTTTCCTGTTATTCCCACGGATGTCGGGCGCAGCTTAAAAGGCGCTAAAAGATATCACGATGAGCATAGAAGATGCGCTTATTGTAAAATGTTAAAATGGGAGAGCGGAGAAAGGAGAACCGTTTTTCAGAATGAGCATTTTATAGTTTATGCGCCCTTTGTTCCTCGAACTGCCTTTGAATTGCGAATTTATCCTCGAAAACATCAATCAAATTTTGAAAAGATTAGCAAAATTGAAAGAAAGTACTTGGCCGAAGCCTTACATCAGGCCCTTTACCAACTTTACAAGGGATTGAAAGACCCGCCTT
>CAZYRO010000027.1:0-7912 GCA_964649435.1 uncultured Candidatus Saccharibacteria bacterium
TGGAGAACATCGGTCATTTCATTTCCTCTTTCGCCACATCCGATAAAAACAATAACATCTGCATCTGCCCATTTAGCTAATTGGTGTTGAACAACCGTTTTCCCGCTGCCAAAAGGGCCCGGGATAGAAGCGGCTCCCCCTTTAGCAATAGGAAAAAAGGTATCAATAATTCTTTGTCCGGTAATTAGTGGTTCGGTTGGAACGAGCTTTTTTTTAATCATTCTCGGCTCACGAATCGGCCAAGTCTGAATCATTGTAATTTCCCTATCATTAATTTTAGCAATTGGCTCCTTTATAGTGAAATTTCCTTGTTTGATTTCCTTAATTGTTCCCTCTTTAATGTCCGGGGGAACCATTATTTTGTGAATGATTAAATCCGTTTCTGGAACTTCGCCAATTATATCGCCTGCTTTAATCTTTTCGCCATTTTTTACCGTAGGGTTAAATTTCCATTTTTTTTCTTCGTCCAGGGGCGGAACTTCAATTCCTCGGGGAATATAAGAACCTGTTTTCTTTTCGATTTTATCTAAAGGACGCTGAATGCCGTCATAGATAGAAGTAAGAAGTCCAGGGCCCAAAGAAACAGCTAAAGATGAGTTAGTTCGATAAACCGGCTCACCTGGGCCAATGCCTGAAGTATTTTCGTAAACCTGAATATAGGCGTTATCTCCTTTCAACTCAATAATTTCTCCGATTAATTTATGCTCGGACACTCTTACTACTTCATACATTTTCGCGCCTATCATCCCGCTCGCTATAACGAGAGGGCCGGACACTTTAATAATCACGCCCTGTTGTTGTTTTTCCTTCATATTTTTATTTTTTAGATAGTATATCACTTCCCACCGCTCTTTCAATAATTTCTTTCAGGTTTTTATCGGCAAATCCAATAGAGCCATGCTGGGACGGAATAAAAGTAACGGCTGGCAATGTTTGTTGAATTAATTCTTTAAGTTCTTTTTTTAATTTTTGGCCCCAATCTTCGGTTATTAAAAATATGCCATAATTATTGTTTTTAACTTCTTCTATGGATTTTTTAGCATCCTCAACAGTCAAAACGGGAAAGGTTTTCACTCCAAGAGCCTTAAAGCCTAATATGGCATTGGGCGAACCGAGAATTGCAATTTTGTATTCTATATTCATATACGTTAAAATAATTCCCTTCTTCTTTCTTTTATTTCTTCGGATTTTATGTTATTTAATTTAGCGGTCATAATTAAACGAACATTACGAGTCGCATTTTTCTTAGCATAATAATACCCCAATGCTATTTCCGGACCATAGGCAACAAACTTACTTTGGCGCACAAAATCTAATTCCAAATTTTCTAAATCTCTTTCCAGTCTCCAAAGATTTTTATGCTCCAAATAGTCTTCAATAAGGCGAGCAGCTTTTTTGGAGAAATATTTTTTAAAATAATTCAATCCTTCTTCCAATGGTTTTTCCATTAATTCAGTGAAGTCTTTAATCGGGATGCTCCCTTTTAGCAAAATTTCGGAAATAATATAATTGCTTTCTCTATTCATTCTTTTGCCGCGAATAAAACTCTTTAAGTTAGCAATATCAATTTGTAGAGAAACCAATTTTTTTAGAAAAGAATTATTAATTTTTTGGGCCAAGCCATAAATAACTTTAAAATATTGCCAGTTTGTCCAACGATCAATAAGATGCGAAAGGGGCTTTTCTTTGCCGAGCTGTTCATTAATGCAATCAATTGCCTTGTTTATTTCTTTTGGCAAATCTTCTTTTTTTTCATTAACAATAACATTTTTAATTTTCTGATAATTGCTGAATCCTAAGGAAGAAGAATGTTTTTCTAAATTTTTTTCTAAATATTTTTCTTTAAAAGCCAATTTTATATTATGAAAATCATAGTAATAAAAAATAATCTTCAAAAGATTTTCGTCGGGAATAATCTGAAAAAACAAATTCTTAAGCTGCATTAAATCATCTTCCAGGGCTTTATTAAAATCCCTTGCTTCCACGCCCAAAAGATTATTGGCATAGTCAGTATCATTAAAAACATTAAAAGCCTCGGTTAAATTAGCCGCGCCTATCATTCTTTCCGTGTCATTAGAATCCAGGATTTTATTCTCCAGGCTTCTCAAGAGCCCGCTGGCGTATAAATATTTACTCTTAGTCATGTTTGAATAATATTTTTGCTACTTCAGCTTCGGTGTTTTCTTTAATCCCATCAATCCATTCTTCAAAGGAGTTATTGATATTTAACTTAGACGACGTAAAAATAAAACCACCTTTAATATCAACTGTTTCTCGCGAGAATTTAAAATTTCTCTTACTTTTTTGAAGAGCTTTTTCGGTCTGATTTTTTTTATTTTTTGACGAAATTATCTTGCCTTCTTCTAAAAATGGAAGTTGAGAAATTAATTTACTTACTAATTCAATGTAGTCATTGTCAGAAAGTTTAATCATATCATCAAAAGCTTTTTTATAAACTTGATCAATGATTTTTCTTTTTTTATCTAAGATAACAGCATTATTTTTTAGCTTTTCTTGGAATAAAATTTGCTGTTCAACCTGTTGAATTTCTTCTCTTTTTTGTTGAATTAATTGCCTTTTTTTTATATCAAACTTTTCCCGGTAAAGTTTTGCCAGTTTTTTTATCTCTTCATCTGCTTCCTTTTTTATCTTCTTTATTTCCGCTTCATTCTCCTGTTTTATTTTTTGGATTATATCATTAATGGGCATAAGCATCAAAATATAATTTTAGTTAACCAAGCTGAATGCCGTTTAATAAAAGAATGGTAGCAAGCAAGCCGAGGACAGCATAGGTCTCCACCATAGCTGAAAGAATAATGGCTTTGCCGGATTCACCCGGTTTTTTGGCTACCACGCCCATACCGGCAGCTGAAACCTTTCCCTGAAACAAGCCGGAAGCGAGGCCGGCTAAAGCAATCGGCAAACAAGCAAAAAGAATTTGCCAGCCAACTTGGGGCGTTATATTGGCAATTTCTCCTCCAAGCAAGCCTATTTTCTGTAATGCCATAATCGCCCCTAAAAATCCGTAAATTCCCTGAGTGCCTGGCAGGGCTTGAAGCAAAAGAACTTTTCCAAATTTCTCCGGATCCTCGGAAATAATACCGGAACCCATTTGACCGGCAATGCTTACACCTAATATCGAACCGATCCCGGCCAAAGCTACAGCTAAAGCTGCTCCTAAAATCGCTAAAGCTAATCCAATTGTCATATTAGACGCAACACCAATTACTAATTACACACGAATTTACTAATTTTACAAATTCGCAGTATTCGTACGTTCGTGTGTTCATTCGTAGATTAGTGTCGTGTTATGAATTAATTATTGAAGTTTTGTAAATTTTCCTTCTTTTTTGAATGGACGGAAACGACTTCCCCCGCCCTCCATAAATTTTGGGAAAAATTCAACAAACTGAAGACGACCCGAATGAATAAACGCTCCCAAAGTATTAATAGCTAAATTAAAAATATGCCCCCCCAGTAAAATAATGACTGCCACTACCCATCCCAGATAAGGAATCATATCCTTAAAAAGTATAGCAATTAAATTAATCACCATGGCGATAACCCCGGTAGCCAAGCCAAGGGCTAAAATACGAGCATAAGACAAAACATCAGATAAATAACCAACAACATTGTAAAGACTTAAAATGCCGACAGGTAATTTTAATAGGAAATTTTTCTGACGTCGGCCTTGAGTTAAAATAATTGCCGCAATGCCGAAATAGATTAAATAAGCGGCTAATTGTGAAAAATTATCACTAATAACATCGGCTTTAACTAACAATAGAAAAAGGATGGAAAAAATAAAATAAAGCCAAATGCCAGAATCAAAAACACGTCCCCAATTTTTATTCTTTAAATTCCAATAGAAATTAACGCAGATTCCAACAATAACTTGAATAACTCCTAAAATTAAAGTAAAAATTAACATTTTCAATGGCTCTTCAATCGGGTTGATAATTCTAATTTTCAACAAAAAACTGCGAACAGGCTCAAAAAAAGAAGGAAGAATCTCGACATTAATGCCAAACCATCCGCCTAAAACTGTCCCAATGGCAAAAGTTACAAGCCCGCCATAAATTAACAATTTGAATAAACCCTGTTTTTCCTTGGGAATCTTAAAAATTTTAATAGCCAAAAAAGAAATAAGAGACAAAGTAATTCCATAGCCCGCGTCGCCAAGACATAAGCCAAAAAATAAAATAAAGAAAGGAGCCAAGTAAGGAGTGGGATCTGGTTCATAAGATTTAGGGGCTCCGTAAATATTTGTTACTGACTCAAATGGCCGAACAAAATTTGAATTGCGAAGAACTACAGGGAGTTGCTCATCTTTTTTAAAAGTTAAAATTTTTATTTCTACCCTGGAAGAAATTTTTTCAATTTCTTTATTAAAAATTTCAAGATTATGTTTTTCAATCCAACCAATAAAAGCAAAGGTTTTTTCTGTTTTTAAAAATTTATTTTTTACTTCTTCTTTCTCTTTCTGCCAGAATAAATAGTCATAAATAATTTTTAATTCTGTTTGATGTTTATTTAGTTTAATAATTTCTTGAATAATTTTTTCTTTTTCCCCTTTAATTATTTTTATTTCTTTCTGAATATCTTTAATCGCTTGTTTGGGTAATTTTTCCTGACAAGCCAGGTCTGCTTCTTTAAATTCAAATTTATTAAATAAATAATTAATTTTCTCTTTAACAGACTGGTGGTAAATAGCTAACAAGTAAACTTCTCCTTCTATTTCTTGAATTTTGTTTATTTCAATAAATGATTTATTCTTTTCTGCTTCTTTCAAAAATAATTCAAAGCAACTTTTATTCATTGTTCCGATTACAGAATTAGTTTTAAATGTTTGTTTGATTTTATCGGGGCGGCAAAAAAGATTTTTCCATGGCAGCAAAACTTTCAAGTCGTTTTTCAGTTTATTAATAAGATTATTTTTTTCATTTAAATCATTTTCTATCAACTCAATTCGTTGAACAAATGATTGATAGTCAAAGTTTTTTAAAACATCGCTTAACTTCTTTTTTGTTAAAAAAATCTTGGGATTTAATAAGTTGTTTATTTTTTTCTGCCAACTTTTTTCTTTTGGCTTATAAGAATTGACAAAATTAAGAGTATATTTAATTTGTGCTAATTTATAATCTAATTTGGTAACATTTGCAACATCTTTTTCCGAAGATTCCAAGTCAATGATTTCCAAAAAGCCAAGCTTGTAAACTTTTTCTAAAATTTTTTCCTGATATTTTTTATGTCCAATAAGACAAATTTTTTTAATCTCGGAAACGGCCATAAATTGTTAAAATTTAGAACTGCTTAAATAAATCTTC
This sequence comes from uncultured Candidatus Saccharibacteria bacterium, assembly GCA_964649435.1. GTDB lineage: Bacteria > Patescibacteriota > Minisyncoccia > RBG-13-40-8-A > JAUWHN01 > CAZYRO01. The sequence continues at coordinate 5,328 of CAZYRO010000027.1, forward strand.
CAAAACTAACTTTTTGGCTTTATCAATCTTTCTCGAACTAATATTTTCTAGGTTTTTGATGCTTTTTTCTAAGTAATCTTTTTCAGAATTCAACTTATCTTTAGTATCCTTTTTGGTTTCTTCTTTAATCTTTCCAAATGCATCAACTAACGAAAGTTTTAAATTTTCTACTTCTTGTTCTTTTTTTAGTTTAAAATCGCTAATTTTCTTTTCTTTCTCCTTTTTTGTTTTTTCAAGCCGTTTATTTTCCTCTTTTTCAACTTTTCTAATTTTTTCCAAAGGATCTTGGTTCATATCTTTTTCTTAAAAACTTCTTTTTAAATTCCAAAAATTGATTATTTTTTTTTCAACAGCTTTTTTTAAACTAAAAGCAAGAGCAAAATACCCGTTCAAATTTTTGTTCTTTTCGTATTGTATTTGCCATTTTTCTTTCGCATTTTTAGCCCAAAAACAAAAATTTAAAGAATCTAAAACAAATAAATACTCGCAAGTTCGCCATGAATTATCAAAAAAATGATAATTGCAATCCCAGCCCGGAATTTTAATTTCTTCTTTGCTTAATTTTTCAGCTAATGCCCTAATTTTTTCTCTATTAATTTTAACAAAGCTGTTATTCTTTATAATATAATTAGCGCTTTTTAAAACTCTAAACATAATGCTTATTAAAATACTTGCAGAAATCATAGTCCACAAGCACATAAACTCCAATCAATAACTATAATAAAATATTAATATTCGCGTAATTTTTTCAGCTTTTCGTGAGTTCTAATTTTTTCCAATGCCTTAGCTTCAATTTGACGAATTCTTTCTCTTGTAACTCCAAATTCTCTGCCTACTTCTTCCAGGGTGTGAGTGACCCCATCTCCTAAGCCAAAACGCATACTTAAAATTTTCTGCTCCCTGGGAGTAAGGTCAATCAAAACTTCTTTTAATCTATATCCGAGCAGTCGTCGGGCGGCATCTTGCGAGGGCGAAATTCCTTTTTCATCTTCAATAAACTCTCCTAAAGTGCTGTCTTCTTCGCTGCTGCCAACAGGCGCTTCCAAAGAAATAGTCTCTTGAGAAATTTTCATAATATGACGCACTTTAGCTAGGCTAATTCCCATTTCCGAAGCAATTTCTTCGGGCATTGGCTCTCGACCTAAATCCTGCAGCAACCGACGTCTGATTTGAGTATACTTACTAATGGTTTCAATCATATGAACCGGAATTCTGATAGTTCTTGCCTGATCAGCTAAAGCTCGAGTAACTGCCTGCCTAATCCACCAGGTGGCATAAGTAGAAAACTTATAACCTCTCCGATAATCAAATTTCTCTACCGCCTTAAAAAGACCTATATTCCCCTCTTGAATTAAATCAAGAAGCCCAAGACTGGAACTTCTGCCAACATATCGCTTGGCAATACTTACTACCAATCTTAAATTTCCCCTGGTTAAATGATCCCTGGCCGACTCATCTTTTTTTTCTATTCGTTTAGCCAATTCGACTTCTTCTTCGCCTGTAAGTAAGGAGACTTTCCCAATTTCCCTTAGATACATTTGAATTGAATCAATCCGAGGCAACTCCTGAATAGATTGCTTTTTTCTTGAGGACTTTGATTTTTTCTCTTTTTCTGGAATATCCAAAAACTCTGTTTTCTCTATTATTTTAATATTGGCCTCTTCCAACGCCTGATACAATTTTTCCAGTCCTTCAATGTCTTTTTCAACTCTGGGCACTTTCTTTAATATTTCAGCTAAAGTAATAAATCCCCTGTCACGGCCTTTTTTCATAAAATCTTGAATAATTTCATCAGTAACTAAAGATTTTCTTTTTTGGCGCTTAATTTTCTTAACGTTTTTTTTCTTTATTTTCTTTTTTAACGGCTTTTTTCTATTTTGTTTTTTTGCTTTCATAATTATCTGTTTAATTTTTTATTAATAACTAGATAATCCTCTTGATAATTTGTTAAATTCTTTAGTTAAATTTTTAATTTCTTTTTTATTTTTTTCTCTTTCAGCCTTTTTAATTGCTAAAGATAATTCGGCCAAATTTTTCTTAAAATAATTTGATTTTAGCGCCTTTATGCAAAAATTTATTTCTTTTAAAACATCTTTTTCTTCTAAATCGTAATGTTCAATTTGGAATATAACATGGGCAATATAATAAGGTTGATTCGGTAAAACTTCTTTTTGAATTTTTTTTAGATTAATTTTCCTGCCTGCCGGCAGGCAGGTTCTATCAAATTTTTGTTTTTTTAAATATTCAAATATTTTTCCTGCCATTGGAGAAGTAAAATATTTTAAAGTTAAGTTTTCCTTCAGAACTTCTAAGTACTCCGGATATTTTAAGGCAAGTCCCAATAAATTTTCCTCCAAGCTTTGGAGTTGTAATTTTTTAAGAGCCACCTGGCCCCTGCCTTCCGAAGCCCCTTCTTGCCGGTGGGCAGGGTTAGCATAGGAATATTCGTCTAATATCTTAACTTTCGCCAAAGCTTCATTTAAAAGCTTCTCCTGAACATTCAGCTTTGCAGCTAAAACTTGAAGCCAATGAGCTTGCTCGATTTCGTTAGCGATTTTTTTTATTGGCGGAAGTAATTCTTGGGC
>CAZYRO010000028.1:0-6367 GCA_964649435.1 uncultured Candidatus Saccharibacteria bacterium
TTTTTTAGCAAATTGATAATCTCTTTTATCGTGAGCCGGAACAACCATTACTGCTCCGCCACCATAAGTAGCAATAACATAATCGCCAATCCATACAGGAACTTTTTCATTATTCGCAGGATTTACAGCATAAACACCCCTCAATGGGACTCCGGTTTTCTCCTTTTCAAGGTCGGTTCTCTCGAGTTCACTTTTCTTTTTCGACGCCTTAATATACTTTTGAACCTCGTCCCAATTTTCAATTTTAGATTTTAACTTCTCAATTATTTCGTGTTCCGGGGCCACAACCAATGCTGTAACGCCAAACAATGTGTCAAGCCGCGTAGTGAAAACCTTAATTGAAAATTGAAAATTGAAAATTGAAAATTCAACAGTTGCTCCCTCGCTTCGGCCAATCCAGTTAATTTGTTGGATTTTTATTTTCTCTGAATAATCAACTTTTTCTAATCCATTAAGTAATTTATCGGCATAAGCAGTAATTTTAAGCATCCATTGTTTTTGCTCTCGTCTTTCAACTTCAGTTCCGCATCGCTCGCATTTTCCATTAATAACCTCTTCGTTGGCCAAACCAATTTTACAACTCGGACACCAGTTAATGGGAATTTTTGCCTGATAAGCTAATCCCTTTTCAAAAAGCTTTAGAAATATCCACTGAGTCCATTTATAATATTTGGGGTCAGAAGTATTTATCTCTCGCAACCAATCAAAAGAAAGACCCAGGGCTTTCATCTGTTTCTTGAAAATTTCAGTATTCTTTTTAGTAACTTCTATGGGATGAACACCAGTTTTAATAGCGTAATTCTCGGTTGGCAAACCAAAAGCATCCCAGCCCATAGGATATAAGACATTATAACCTTTCATTCTTTTCTTGCGAGCAATAGCATCTAAAGCGCTGTAGCTACGGACATGGCCAACATGCAAACCATCAGCTGAAGGATAAGGAAATTCAACCAAAATATACTGTTTCGGTCGTTTATCAAAATCTTTGGCTTGATATAAGTTAAGTTTTTCCCACTTTTTTTGCCATTTTGGTTCAATTTTTTGAGGATTATATCTCCGCATATATTTAAATCATAACAAAGCTATTGAAAAAATTCAATTTATTTGTTATATTAAATTGACATATCTTAAAGGAGATTAAAATGATAAAGTTCTTTAAAAAAATATTTTATTTAATCAAGTATTTATCTTGGATAGATCCTGAAACAAAAATTGGAAAAAATTGTAAAATTGGTCCGTTCAGTCACATAAGAAAAGGAGTAATTCTTAAAGACAATGTTCGTATAGGTAATTTTGTTGAAATTAAGAAAAGCATTATCGGCGAAAACACAAAGATTAATCACCATAGTTATATTGGTGATTCTGAAATTGGCAAAAACGTTAATATTGGAGCAGGAACTATTACTTGTAACTATGATGGCAGAAAAAAACGCAAAACTATAATTGAAGATAATGTTTTTATCGGAAGCAATAATAGCCTGATTGCGCCTATCAAAATTGGTAAAAACGCTTACACGGCTGCTGGTTCAACAATCACTGAAAACGTACCGGCTAATGCCTTGGCTATTAGTCGTACCAGACAAATAATTAAATTAAATTGGGTTAAAAAGAAAAATAAAACAAAAAATGGCTCGGAAAAATGAGCCATTTTCCATTCGCATCAAAGGCCAGTGACTTTTTTAATGTAACGAAGTTCAACTTCGTTACATTATATCCCAAACAATTCTCTGGCATTTTTGGTAGTTTGATCAGCAACTTTTTCAAAAGAAATCTCTCTAATTTCAGCGATTTTTTCAGCTACATACTTTACATATAAAGGTTCGTTTCGTTCACCCCGATGAGGAACTGGCGTTAAATAAGGACAATCTGTTTCAATTAAAATTTTCTCCAAGGGCATATTTTTTATCACAGCATCATAATCTCGAGCATAAGTAATCAAGCCATTAAACCCTAAATAAAATCCCATATCTAAAAATTCTTTAGCTAGTCCTTTTTTACCCATAAAGCAATGAAGAACACCTCTTGGCGTCAATCGTCGGTCGTTTATTACCATTCGTAAAATCTCTAATAGGTCGTTATAGGCCTTACGGCAGTGAAAAATTAAGGGTTTATTTAATTCATAAGCTAACTCCAAATGTTGTTTAAAAACCTCTTTTTGTTTTTCTTTTAACTTTTCATTTTCAACATAATAATAATCTAGTCCGGTCTCTCCGATGGCCACCACTTTCGGATTTTCCGCAAGTTCCCCGTATTTTTCTTTATCAAATTCCTCTTGCTGGGTTTTAAATTTTAAAAAAGGGTCCTCTTCCTTTTTATCAATAAATTTGGAAGAGCCCAAATGAATTGGATGAAGGGCAACGGCCGCATAAACCCCTTCTTTATATTTTTCCGCCATTTCCACTGCTCTTTTTGAAGTATCATATTGCGAGCCAACATTTATCATCCAGATATTACCATCTAAAGACCGACGAATTATTTCGTCGGCATCGTCTTTATAGACATTGAAATTTACGTGAGCATGGGTATCTATTAGCATAAATTATATTCTCGGGAATAAAATCTCGCCCTTCCCTGATTTTAATTGCTTTTTAATTTTCTCGCTTGTTTCCGGTAAAAGTGGCTCTATTGAATTGGCAATTTCATTTATACAATATAATAAATTGCTTAATACAGTTTTTAACTTTTGACTTTTGACTAATTGCCACGGCTTTTCTCGGTCTATATATCCATCGCAAAAACTAATCAATTTCCAAACTTCTGATAGTACTTCATGAAACTTAAATTCTTCTATTAATTTTTCATAATTCTTTTGGATATTTTTAACTTCTTTAATAATATCGTTTGTAGGTTTGATATTTGAGCTTTGTAATTTAGATTTTATCGCGAGCGTTAATACGCGAGCAACTAAATTTCCCAATCCATTAGCTAAATCAGAATTATAACGTTCTTTAAATCGCTTAATAGAAAAATCGCCATCTTCATAGGCCGGAATTTCCCGCAAAAGATAGTAACGCACCGGATCTATTCCATATTTCTCAACTAATTCAATTGGATTGGGTAAAGAAATATTAGATGACTTGCTAATTTTCTGACCCTCAAGATTAATAAACCCGTGAATAAAAACTTGTTTAGAATTTGGCAGTCCTGCCGACATTAACATTGCCTGCCACATTGCGGTTTGTTGTCTTAAATTATCCTTGCCGGCAACCTGAAAAGCATTTGGTTTTTCTTTTGTCCCCCAAAAAGACTTAAATTTTTTTTGATTCTTCGGCCAGTCAAGACAGGAAATATAATTTATCAAAGCATCAAACCAAACATATATCACATGCTTATCATCGCCAGGCACCGATATGCCCCACGGCATCTTATTTTTCAATCGTGAAATGCTAAAATCCCCTAAACCGCTTTTCACAAAATTATAAATTTCTTTTTGACGGTAAGCCGGAATCACAAAATTTGGGTTAGCGGCATAAAAATCTAAAAGCGCTTTTTGATATTTTGAAAAGTGGAAAAAATAATTTTCTTCTTCAATAATTTCTATTTCTCTGTTCGGATGAATTGGGCATCTGCCATTAACTAATTCTGAATCAGTTTTTTCCAGTTCGCATCCAACGCAATATTTTATCTTATAGTTTTTTTTATAAATATCGCCGTTGGCTTCGCACTTTTTCCAAAATTCTTGCACTACTTTTATGTGATGTTTATCGGTCGTACGAACAAAACTATCATAAGAAAGATTCAGTTTCTCTTTTAATAATTTAAATTTAGCCGCATACTTATCGCAATAAACAGCAGGAGTTTTCTTTTCTTTTAACGCCTTTTGATAAACTTTTAAGCCATGTTCGTCAGTTCCAGTATTAAAGAAAACTTCTTTAGCTAAATTTCTCTGATGTCTTGCAATAACATCCGCCTGAATAATTTCTAAGGCAAATCCTATATGCGGTAAGGCATTTATATACGGCAATGTAGTTGTTATATAAAATTTGCTTTTCATAATCCTTGCCTACCGGCAGGCAGGTCTTGCCTACCGGCAGGCAGGTTTTTAATCACAATGACGAATTCTCCTTTTGGCTTTTCTTTTTCCAATTGTTCTATAATTTCTTTAATTCTTCCTCTATAAATTGTTTCAAATTTTTTAGTAAGTTCCCTGCCAATTACTAAATCAAAGTTTTTCAATTCTTTCAATTCTCTTAAGGTTTTTAAAATCCGATGGGGAGATTCATAAATTATAACCGAATATTTTGAATCTGCAGCTTCTTTAAAAAATTTCTGCCTGCCTTTTTTGTGAGGCGGGAAGCCGAGAAAAAGAAATTTATCCATTGGAAAACCAGAAATGCTCGCTGCGGCTATCGCTGCATTGGGTCCGGGTATTGGCACAACTTTTACTTTGCTTGTTAACTCATTATTCATCAATTCGTTTACTAACTTACTCCCAGGATCAGAAATTCCCGGCGTTCCAGAATCAGAAACTAAAGCTAAATTTTCCCCATGTCTTAGTAATTTCAAAATATAATTTACTTTTTTGAATTTACTATGTTGGTGATAGCTCTGAACCGGAGTTTTGATATTATAATGATTAAGTAATTTTTTGGTTACTCTGGTATCTTCACATAAAATCAAATCAACCTCTTCCAAAGTACCTAAAGCTCTCAAAGTTATATCCTTAAGATTGCCGATGGGAGTAGCAATGATATATAATTTGCTCATATATTTTCAGTGTAGCAAGAAACTATCTTTTTGTTAATCTATTTTTGTTGTACAATAAATCATGAAATTATGATTATTACTCCTCATCTGCTTATTGGCGCTGCTATTGGAGCTAAAATAAAACATTTTGGCTGGATTATTGTTTTGGGAATTCTTAGCCATATTATTTTAGATAAAATTCCGCATTGGGACTATGCAGATAAAAAGCTTGAAGCTTTTTCCCAAAACAAGTCTTATAAATCTTTATTTGGCTTATTTCTTAAAATAGTTATAGATGGTTTCGCGGGATTAATAATTCTTTCCTTTGTTATTTGGCAAAAAAATATAATTAATCCAAAATATCTCTTTTATATTTTAATTGGTATTTTGGCATCACTTTTACCGGATATTCTTTTAGGTTTTGCTAAATTTTTCCCTAATAAACTCCAAATTTTAGAAGCTTATAAAGCATTTCACGAAAAAATGCACAGCCCAATCCATATAAAAAAACCAACTTTACTTGGTTTAAGTACGGAAATTTTAGTCAGTTTAATCGCGATTTTAATCCTGCTGCTGTAAAATAGTAATGCGCTATAGAACTTTGATATTGCGTTTTTTTAAGCAATCGATTATAGATACCCCCAGACCCTCTCCAAGCTCTTTTGATATTTCAGCAATATCTTCAAAAATTAATTTAGACGAAATGCTCCGCTTAACCATCATTCGTTTATTAGTATCCTCAATTTCCCCTTGCAAAACATAATCCAATAACTCCTCAATAAATACTCTGGCCAAAACATCTTTATCTATCTCACTTTCTTTGAAAAACCTAAGCCTTCTTTCTGCTTCACCCAGGGCATGAAAGACCATCGGCTGATTAGAAAATTCTCGGGAAACAGGCAATTTTTCTTTTTGTAGACGATGATAAAACGGGGTATGGCCGACGCCCAGCGCTAACAGAGCTTTAATTTCCTTCTTCTTTTTTAATTTAGGATGACTTTTAATTAGCTCATCTACTTTTCTTTCTAGATTTGCTCTTATCACCTCATCTCTTTTTATTAAATAATCGCTATAACCTTTAATGTGTTTGCGCATCTTTTCAATAGCTGGCTGGAATTTTCCATTTGCAAACAAATACATTGCCTGGTCATGAAACATGCATGCCTTTCTTCTTTCGGAAAATAACTCATGTCCTTCAGGTAAATCAACAAACAAAATTGGTTTTTTAGAATTGTAGATAATTTGAAATTCCTTGAAAAAATTAGACTTTTGGCTAATATAATTTTTCGTTGCTAACTCATTGGGTGTTATTTCTCCCTGGGAGAGTTGATTATAGTCATTAATATCTTCTGCTCTCCATTTTACTAATTCCGGAATATAAATATCGGCCTTTTCAACGGCTTGCCCAAGTTTTTCAAGGTCTTTAGACGTTGTATGAAAGCCATAAAAAATATGATAAGAAATTTTTGGTTTTTTCTCCTTGGTTTCTTTTTCTACGGATTTTTCTATATTTGAACCTTCTTTCATCAGTTTTAGCTTAACATTCTATTTGTCCCTTGGTCAAACTAAAAAACGCCTATATGAAGTGTACCCCGTTTAGTGGACACGGATAAAAAGCGGCGTTAGGCATTTAATTTAACTAAATGATCTCTGTATTCAACAGGGGTCATTTTTTTTAAAT
>CAZYRO010000028.1:6377-7849 GCA_964649435.1 uncultured Candidatus Saccharibacteria bacterium
GAATACGAATTTAAGGATTGGGAAGAAATAGAGTAACTAAAAGACCCTACAACTGAAGTGTACCCCATTTAGTGGACACGGGTAAAAAACCGCCTTTCAAGCATTTAATGCCAGTAAATGATCCCTGTATTCAACAGGGGTCATTTTTTTTAAATCCCACTGCGCTCTTTCGGAATTGTAGTAATGTATATAATTTTCAATGAGCAGTTTCAATTCTTCAAACGTCTTACAGCTTTTGTAATCAACATCATCTTTTAAATGTCCGAAGAATGATTCTACTGGCGCATTGTCAATGCAGTTTCCTTTTCTGGACATTGATTGCACCATTCCCAATATCTTTACCTTTGTAATATATTCAGGATTAGTGTAATGAAATCCTTGATCAGAATGAATTAACGCATCCCGAAATTGTTTCATTTGTTCAACAGTTTTTAATACCAGCTCCATGGTGATATACGGCGATAAGTGCCAGGCAACAATTTCTTTACTTGCAATATCTTTAATCACGCACAAATAAGCAAAACGGTTGTTAAATGGTATGTATGTTATATCAGTGCAGAAAAACCGGCAAGGGATTGTTTGATTAAATACTCTATTTAATTTGTTGGCGAATGTTCTGTGTTCTGCTGTTTTTTTCATGATTGCTTTGTAGGGATTTCTTCTTCGTATCTTGGCAACAAGATGGTACTTTTTCATGATTCTGATTATCTTCTTGTGATTCATGTTAATCTTCTTTTCCCGTTCTAGTCCCATTTTAACCTGCCTCCAACCGTATTTTTGTTTGCCTTTATCAAAGATCTCTTTAATCAACAGATAATCATTGTAATCTTTATCTATTTCGCCTGCTTGTTTTAACCATTGATAATAGCCGCTTCTAGACACCCCGGCAATACTGCACAAGAGCTGTATATCCTTTTTTAATGTTCTAATAATTTGATACTTTTGGTAAGGTCTTAGTTTTAGCTCTCTTTGCGGAGCTTGGCTAAAAAACGATTTTCTTCCTTAAGATATGCTACTTCTGCTTCTAATCGTTTTAGTTTTTCTTCATCTGAAAGATTGGCAAGGCTTTTGGGACGACCGCCTGATTTGTGCTTGCCCCGGCCATCTTTCTTTAATCCTGCTTCTCCTTTATCTTTTAAGGTCTTTCTCCATCTACGTATACATCTTCTTGGTGTTTCGCGGCCAATCACATCTATGTCGAATTGAGCTTGTCTGAATATCTCTAAAGGCGGCAAACCTTCTTGGTATTTTCTAATTGTCAAGACTTTGAAATCTTTGTGGTAGGAAATTGATTTTCCGCTGCACCTTGCCACACTTGGATTTTGCAGCAATGTTTTAATTTGTTCTTGGTTAAATATTCTATTACTCATATGATTTGATTGTTAATTGTTGGTGATATTCATCTTACCTTATTTGTCATCCGAACACAAAAAAGTGGACATTTTTGTGTCCACTTTTTGGGGTACAGATCA
>CAZYRO010000029.1:0-7791 GCA_964649435.1 uncultured Candidatus Saccharibacteria bacterium
AGTGGTCCTTTCTCAAACTAAAAGATTAGGGCTTCAAGAATTAATGAGAATAGCTGGCATTAAACCAGCCATAAATCACGAATTGCTTGTTACAAATTTAGATAGTTATACCCTGGGTTATATTTTGGGTCCCAGACTTAATGCTGCGGGAAGAATGGATCATGCTAATACTGCTTACGAGTTATTGGTTACAAAATCAAAAGAAGAAGCCGAGACCTTAGCTAGAAGATTGAACAGTAAAAATCAGGACAGGCAGAGATTGACAGATAGAATTACGCAGGAAGTAGAAAAACGATTGAAAACATTGAAAACAAAGAAGAAAATGATTTTTGAGGGAGATAAAAATTGGCTGATTGGAGTTGTTGGTTTAATTGCCGGGCGATTATCGGATAAATATTATCGCCCGACAATTGTTTTTCAAAAGATGAAAAATGAAAGCAAAGGTTCGGCTAGAAGCATTCCTTCTTTCAATATTATTGAGGCAATTTCAAAATGCCAAGATTTATTAAAAGATTTTGGCGGACATCCCGGGGCAGCTGGTTTTACAGTCCCTAATAAAAACTTAAAGAAATTTGAGCAAAAACTATTGAAAATTGCCAAAGGAACAATTAAAAACAAAGATCTTGTTCCATTGTTAAATATTGACCTGGAAATAAAGCCAGAAGAGTTGAGCTTTGAAGCATATGAGGAAATTCAAAAATTTGCTCCTTTTGGTCAGGGAAACCGCAATCCTTTGTTTTTGATGAAAAATTTAAAAGTATCAAGCTTTAAATTAGTTGGAAGTAATTGCAGTCACTTAAAATTATGTTTAAGCAAGGAATTAAAAGATGGAGGGATTAAGAGATTTCAGGCAATCGGTTTCGGGTTCGGCAAGTTTTGTGATATAATAAAACAAAATGATAAAATTGATATTGTTTTTGAACTGATTACCAACGATTGGAATGGCACAAGAGAACTTCAGCTGAAGGTCATAGATCTTCGGATTTCTAAACAGCTAATTTCCAAATTATGAAAATCATAATTTATACAGATGGTGGTTCAAGAGGGAATCCTGGTCCGGCAGCAATCGGAGTAATTTTTACCAACGAAAAAGGTAAGGTTATTAAAGAATACGCTCAAAAAATTGGCAGGGCTACTAATAATGTGGCCGAGTATGAAGCAGTTATTTATGCTCTTCAAAAAGCAAAATTGCTTTTTGGCAAGAAAAAAGCAAAAAATATAGAAATAGAGGTTCGAATGGACAGCGAATTCGCAGTAAAGCAATTAAATGGCAAATATAAAGTTTTAGATAGAAAAATTGAGCAATTATTTCTTAGAACTTGGAATCTAAAAATAGATTTTGGCAAAGTTATTTTTAAGCATATTTTTCGTTCGGAAAATCGAGAAGCTGATAAGCTAGTAAATCGAGCCTTAGATTATAAAGGAGAGAGAGGGGTAAGCTTGCCTGGGATTTGACATTTTCTTTTTATTTTGTTAAAATAATAATGTCGGGCAAGAGAGATAATCGCTCCGATTTTAATTGGAGAGGAAAGTCCGAACACTTATTCTCCGGCCTAATGCCGGGGTCTAAAAAGGTAGCGGGTAATTCCCGTCGTCCGTAAGGATAGAGGTGCGAACAGTGACGAACCGGTTAAGTCCGGGTGAAACGGCTAAATCCTTACCCAGGTGCAAGAGCAAACGACACAAAGGTAGCTCGCATAAGCTTGTCAGTAATGGCGAGCTCAGATAGATGATTATCCCTTCATTAGAGAAGGAACAGAATTCGGCTTATGACTTGCCCGACGCCAAAAACTCTTCGTGATAACGGAGGGTTTTTGATTTGACCCCGACGTTACGTCGAGGTTGATTTTCGTTTAAAATTTAGCTACAATGAAATTATTATGAAACGTTCAGAAATTATATTTGGAGTTCTTCTTGTTCCGGTTGATTTTTTAATGATTTTAATAGCCGGGATTCTTGTTTATTTTTTACGAACCAGCTCATGGATTGTTCAATGGCGGCCAGCGCTTTTTACTGCGAATTTACCATTTTCTCGTTTTTTTGTAATTCTTGCAGCGGTGGCGACATTCACTTTAATTGTTTTTGCTTTATCAGGCCTTTATAAAATAAAGGCCTCTCGGCGACTTTTTGAAGAATTTTCTCGAATTATTATCAGCGTTTCAGCTTCAGCGTTGGCTTTAATTGTATTTTTGTTTTTAACGGGAAAAGAATTTGAATCAAGATTTATTATTTTAGCGACTTGGATTACAGCCGTTTTATTTATTTTTATAGGCCGCTTTTTTATTAAAAAACTTCAGAGATATTTAGTGGGGAGATATAATATTGGGGTTTATAATATTTTAGTTATTGGCGGCGACAAAATAAGTAAAAATATTATAGAAGAGATTAATCGTCAGCCCAATTTAGGTTATCGAATTATTAGACATTTTTCCAAATTAGATATAAAAAAGATTAAATGCGCAATTAAAAATCCTGCGGTTGACGCTGTTATTCTTGCCAGTCCGGAATATGAACGAAGAGAAATTTTAAATATTTTGGATTTTTGTGATGAGTATAGAAAAGATTTCAAATTTGTTCCCAGTCTTTTTCAGGCATTAACTACAAATATTGAAATTGATACTTTTGGAGGAGTGCCGTTGATTGAAATTAAAAAAACTCCCTTGGATGGCTGGGGTAAAGTAATAAAAAGAGGGGTTGATATTTTTGGTTCGACCATAGGATTAATTTTACTTTGGCCATTATTTTTACTGATAGGATTAATCATAAAAATAGATTCTCCAGGGCCGATATTTGTTAAATTAAAAAGAATTAGTCAAGGAAAAAGATTTGACCTTTGTAAATTTCGTTCAATGGTAAAAAATGCCGAGTCGCTTAAAAAAGAACTTTTAAAAAATAATGAAAGAGAAGATGGCCCTTTATTTAAGATGAGAAATGATCCCAGGATAACGAAAATTGGACAAATTCTTAGAAAGCTTCGCATAGACGAATTTCCTCAATTAATCAATGTTTTAAAAGGAGAGATGAGCTTAATTGGACCAAGGCCTCATCAGCCCGACGAAATAGCTAAATATCAAAAACATCATAAAAAAGTTTTGTTTATAAAATCGGGAATGACTGGATTAGCTCAAATTAGCGGCAGTTCTAATTTATTTTTTGAAGAAGAGATTAAATTAGACACTTACTATATTGAAAACTGGTCGCTTAAAAAAGATATCTATATCTTGCTCAAAACTTTTCTGGTACTCTTTATTGATCGTTCCGCTTGTTAAGTAATTCGTATCTGTAAGTTTTAAATTTTTAATTAGGTCAATTTATGAGAGTTGCTCTTATTCACGACTATTTAAATCAATCCGGTGGAGCGGAAAAAGTTTTAAAGGCTTTTATTGAAATTTTTCCCAATGCTCCTATTTATACTTTGATTTGCGATTCTGCTATTTTGAAAAGAATAGGATTAGCAGACACGGGAATTTATACTTCTTTTCTTCAAAAAATTCCTTTTGCCAAATCGAAGCATAGAATTTTCCCTTTCTTAATGCCAATTGCCATTGAGCAGTTTGATTTATCAAGATATGATGTAGTTCTTTCAGATTCGGCTGGCTTTGCCAAGGGGGTTATTACCAAGCCAAAAACCCTTCATATTTGTTATTGCCACACTCCGCCTCGTTATGCCTGGGATGACAGCCATAAATATATCAAGGAATTTCGTTTGCCGGGAATTATAAAAACAATTATTCCTTTTTTTATGAATTATATTCGGCTTTGGGATAAAGAAGCGGCTTTGCGAGTAGATAAATTTATTTGCAATTCTCATTTCGTTGCCCAAAGGATTAAAAAGTACTATAACAGAAAAGCAAAAGTTATTTATCCGCCCGTAGATACTAAAACATTTAGACCATTAATTTCTGAAAAAAGAGGAGAGGGGTTTTTAATGGTTGGACGACTTTTGCAATATAAACGTTTTGATATTGCCATTCAAGCGTTTAATAAATTAGCCAAACCATTAAAAATTATTGGCAATGGACCCGAAAAAAAGAGATTAAAAAAAATGGCCGGAAAAAATATTGAGTTTTTAGGAGAATTTCACGGAAAAAAATTAAATTATTATTATCAAAACTGTCAGGCATTAATTTTTCCTCAAGAAGAAGATTTTGGGATTGTTGTTCTTGAAGCAATGGCTTGCGGAAAACCGGTTATTGCTTATCGTGGCGGAGGGGCGTTGGAGTCAATTAAAGAAGGAAAAACTGGTATGTTTTTTGACAGTCAAACTCCGGAAGCTTTGATTGAAGCAGTGAGAAAATTTAAACCAAAAGATTTTAATTCTAAGGAAATTCGCAAACATGCTTTAAAATTTGATAAAGAAAAATTCAAAAAGAAAATAAAAAATTTTGTGGAGAAAGCTTATTATGATTATAGGAATTGACATTAGAGTCTTGGCAAAAGGAACAAGAACGGGGATTGAGGAATATGTTTTAAATCTTCTGCCTCGTCTTTTACTATTGGACCTGCCTACCGGCGAGGCAGGCCTGCCTACCGGCGAGGCAGGCAAGAAAATAAAATATAAATTATTTTATAACGCTTTTAAAAAAATAAAACTTGATTATTCCTGGCTTAAGTTTGGCAATGTAGAACTAAAAGAATTTAGGATTCCTAATCGCCCCTTAGATTTTTTCAGCCAGACATTTAAACGTCCCACCGTAGATAAATTTTTAGGCAAAATAGATATTTTTTTCAGCCCTCATTTTCTTCCGATTTCTCTTCCAAAAAAATGTAAGCGAGTTATTACTTTCCATGATTTATCTTTTGAGCATCATCCTCAATTTTTTTCTTCTTCAAGAAAACTTTGGCATTTTTTAACTTTTCCAAAAGAGCAGGCTAAAAAAGCAAAGAAAATTATAACTGACTCTCAATCAACGAAAGAGGATTTGATTAAAATTTATAAAATTAGTCCCGACAAAATAAAAGTAATTTATTTAGGTATTGATAAAAACTTTAAACCTATTAAAAAAGATAATCCTCGATTTAAAAGAATTATAGAAAAATACGGTTTGCCTGCCTTGCCGGCAGGCAGGCCTGCCTTGCCGGCAGGCAGGCCCAAGAATTTTATTTTGTATTTTGGCACTATTGAACCGCGCAAGAATTTGATTTTAATTATTAAGGCATTTGAATTCTTAAAGGAAAAATTCAGCAAGTCAAGCTTGGAAGCTAATTGGAAAGGATTTGAAGGATTTGTTGTCGGTAGGAAGAAAAATAATATATTTAACGACCTGAAATTAGTTATTGCCGGATCGCGCGGATGGCTTTATAAAGATATATTTAAAGCAGTTGAGAATTCAAAATATAAAAAAGATATTATTTTTACCGGCATTATTGACGATAAAGACAAGCCCTATCTTTATAATTTAGCCAATGTTTTTGTTTATCCCAGTTTTTTTGAAGGATTCGGCTTTCCTCCACTGGAAGCAATGGCTTGCGGCGTGCCAACCATTGTTTCCAATACTTCTTCTTTGCCTGAAGTGGTTGGCGATGGAGCGATTATGATTGACCCTTATAATATTGATGAGTTAGCTTTTGCGATTAGAAAAGTTTTGGAAGATAGGGATTTAAGAGGTGATTTAATAAAAAAAGGCCTGAAACAAGCCAAGAAATTTGATTGGGATAAAACTGCCCAGCAAGTTTTAGAGATTTTTCGCGAAATAAAAAAATAGGCCGATTGCTCGGCCCATTATCTCTTATTTTAATTTACTTAACTCTTTTCCGATTTTGTTTTTGATTTATTTATTTCTGCTTGGATTTTATCTAACTCCTGCTTGTTGCTGGGCAATGTTTCTTCTTTTAATTTTAATTTATTTAATTCTTCTTCGATTTTCTTTCGTTCTTCTTCTTGATTAGATGGTTTTTCTTCTTTTGTAAATGCTGACTCTGTTGATTTTATGAAGTTGTCTAACCATTCTAGAATAGAGGGTATAATAAACTTATAACATACATAAAAGAGAACCAATCCTACAAAAGGCCAGTCTGGTGTTTTAATAAGTTTTGTGATTAGTCCTGCAAGTACTCCTGCAGCCCAAATTTTCAAAAAATAATTTTCTTTTATTTCTGTTCTCCATTGCGAAGGTAGTCTAGAAAGTCCAGCCATTAGGATCAAGATGAATATCAAGAATATTATGGCATTCATTTTTTCCTCCAAATATTTTTAAATTAAAGAACTAGATAATAATACTAGCATATTTATGCAACATAGTCAAGTAAAATCAAAAAAAATCGGCATTGATGCTAGATTCTTTGGAGCTAAAGATAAAGGATTTGGAAGATATACAGAGCAACTAATTAAAAACTTGGAAAAAGCTGACTATAAAAATCAGTATTATATTTTTTTACGAAAAGATAGTTGGCAGGAATATCAGCCCAAAAATAAAAATTTCAAAAAAGTTTTAGCTGATTATAAATGGTATGGCTGGAAAGAGCAAATATTTCTGCCATTAAAATTAAAGAAATACAATCTTGATTTAATTCATTTTACTCATTTTAATACTCCGATTTTTTATCCCGGGAAGTTTATGGTTACTATTCATGATTTAACTCTTCGCCACTTCCCAACTCGTCAAAAGAACTTTAAGAATTTATTGTTCTATCCTTTAAAACAATTGATTTATAAAATAGTATTTCGCAGAGTAATAAGGCGGGCCGAAAAAATAATTACAATTTCTAATTATACAAAAAAAGATATTTTAAGATATTGTAAAGTTAATCCAAGCAAAATTAAGGTTATTTATGAGGGAGCGTCGGAAAATCTCAAATCTCAAATCTCAAATCTCAAATCTCAAATTAAGAAACCGTATTTGCTTTATGTGGGGAACGCGTATCCTCATAAAAATTTGAAAAGATTAATTTTAACGTTTAATAAATTAAATCAAGAACCAAAAATCAGGAATCAAGAATATAGATTAGTTTTAGCGGGCCAGGAAGATTATTTTTACAAAAAATTAAAATTAGAAATTAGAAACTTGAAATTAGAAATTGGGGATAAAATCATCTTTCCGGGTTTTATATCAGATGAAGATTTAGATGCAACATATAGAGCTGCTGATTTATATGTTTTTCCGTCCTTGTCCGAAGGTTTTGGCTTGCCATCCCTGGAAGCGATGGCTTGCGGAGTGCCGGTTGCTTCTTCAAATGCTACTTGTCTGCCGGAAATTTTAGGCGATGCCGCTCTTTACTTTAATCCCTTAGACATTGATGATATGGCGGAAAAAATCAAAAATATCCTGCTTGATGACAGAGTAAAAAAAGACCTTATAAAAAAAGGATTTGAACAAATAAAGAAATATTCTTG
Source organism: uncultured Candidatus Saccharibacteria bacterium (assembly GCA_964649435.1). Lineage (GTDB taxonomy): Bacteria > Patescibacteriota > Minisyncoccia > RBG-13-40-8-A > JAUWHN01 > CAZYRO01. Next base: position 7,334 of record CAZYRO010000029.1, read on the forward strand.
GCAAAAAATGGCAGAGGAAACTCTGGGTTTATATAAAAATTAATTTATATTATAAAAATTAAAAATTTTAATAAAAAAGAAGAAATGAAAAAGAACCAGTCATTGACTGGTCCTTTTTGATTTTTGTATTTGTTCTTCGACTTTTTTTAGCTCTTGAATTTTGTGTTCAATAAGAACTGAAATTGCACTAAAATCTGATGTCAGATTTTTGGGCTTAGTTGCTTCTTTTTGTCGTTCGTTCAAATCCTCATTCATTTCATGCAATTCTTTTTTTAATCTTTTATATTTTTGTTCCAATGTTTCTTTCATTTCTTCCTCCGTATGTATTTTTATTAAATTTTTAAAGAAAGGGATCTTTTATTGTATTATGAGTTTATCATATTTTATTAAATAAGTCAATATGGTGTACTGGTTCATATGATATGATACACTTTGCGGTCTTGAAATTTTATGAAAGG
>CAZYRO010000030.1:0-7596 GCA_964649435.1 uncultured Candidatus Saccharibacteria bacterium
TAAGTAAAAATCCCCGTATAAGTAGCCGGATTAGACCTGGGAGTGCGGCCAATTGGAGATTGGTCAACGATTACTACCTTATTTAAATTTCCCAAGCCAAGAATCTCCTTGTAGGCGCCGGCTTTTACGCGAGTTTGATAAAATTTTTCAGCCAATGCTTTAGCTAAAATATCATTCATTAAAGTGCTCTTTCCGGAACCGGAAACCCCCGTAATGCAAGTAAAAACGCCTAATGGAATTTTTACGTTGATATTTTTAAGATTGTGTTCCGTAGCGCCATTTATTATTAAAAATTTGGAATCTGGAATCTGGAATTCGGAAGATTTCCTGTTAATGTCCGCATTAATTTTTAAACGCCCGGATAAGTATTTCCCGGTTAATGTGTTAGATTTCTCAAGATTCTTTGCCATTCCTTCAAAAATGATTTTCCCTCCATCTTTACCGGCTCCCGGCCCCATATCAATTACCCAATCGCTTTTTTTAATAGTTTGCTCATCATGTTCAACCACTAAAACAGTATTGCCAATATCTCGTAAATTTTTAAGCGCGTTAATTAATCTTTCTTGATCTCTGGGATGAAGCCCAATAGACGGTTCGTCTAAAACATAAAGCACGCCTGTTAATTTAGAGCCAATTTGAATAGCTAATTTTACTCTCTGAATTTCTCCCACTGAAAGATTCGGCGCCTCTCGGCCCAGGCTAAGATATTCCAAATTAACGTTAATTAAAAATTGTAAATATCTAATTATTTCTTCAATAATCGGTTTCGCTATTTTAATTTCCTTTTCGCTAAATTTTTTATCATTCAAAATTCCTTTAAAGAACTCTTTGCAAGTTTTAATGCTCATATTTGTAATTTCATTGATATCTTTGTTCATTATCTTCACTGACAAAGCTTCCGGCTTAAGTTTTTTGCCCTGACAGGTCGGACATATTTTAGTAATCATATATTTTTCGATTTCTGCTCGAGCGTGTTCGGAATTGCTTTCTTGATAACGGCGTTCTAAGCCCGGAATAATACCTTGATATTCATTTGTTCCATATAAAATCAAATCAATAATTTTTTGAGGCAATTTTGCAACGGGCTTGTTTAAGGAAAAACTATATTCTTTGGCTAATTTTCCCAAGGCCTGCCATTGAGCATTATGCCCGCTTAAGCGATGAGGAGTCATTGCCCAGGGACGAATTGCTCCTTCAGCTAAACTAAGCTTGGGATTGGGAATAATTAATGTTGGGTCAATTTTTAATTTTACACCCAAGCCGCTGCAATCAGGACAAGCGCCCTGAGGACTGTTAAAAGAAAAAAGTCGAGACTCTATTTCCGGCATTTTAATTCCGCATTTTTGACAAATAAATTTATCGCTAAATATCAAATCTTTTAATCTGTTGTTTTGAGAAACCTGAATAATTACAATATCATCACCTGTTTTTAAAGCCGTTTCTATTGAATCAATCACCCGAGCTCTGTCTGTTTTTTTCCTGTCAATAACAAATCTATCAATTACTACTTCAATGTCTAAAATCTTATTGGGACTAATTCTTAAATTAAAAGCATCCTTTATCTCATAAATCTCTTTATTTATCCTTGCGCGGACAAATCCTTTTTCCTGAATATCTATTAATGTTTTATAAAATTCTTTTCCTTTTATTGGAGCTAAAATGACTACCTCGGCGCCAGAGGAAAGTTTTAGAATCTCTCTGCTTATTTGGCTTATATTCTGACAAAAAAGTCGCTTTTTACAATTAGGACAATAGGGCCTGCCGACTTGGGAAAACAAAAGACGAATCCAATTATAAATAGATGTCATTGTGCCAACAGTGGAACGAGGATTCTTAATCGCGCTCTGGCCGCTGATAGAAATAGCCGGCGGCAGCCCTTCAATTTTATTAACATCGGGTTTATCTATAAGGCCCAAAAACTGCTGAGCATAAAAAGAAAAAGATTCAATATATCTGCGCTGTCCCTCTGCATATAAAGTATCAAAAGCAAGAGAAGATTTTCCCGAACCGGAAACACCGGTGATAACCACCAGCTTATTGCGCGGAATATCAATATCAATATTCTTAAGATTGTGCATCTTAGCGCCTCTAACTATAATGTTTTGCAAACTGTTTTTTGGCATATCTTATATTATACACAGAAAATTCCCAAAATTCAACCTTAATCCACTATTTACTTTCTTTTTAAAAATGATATGCTTATAATATAAAAGTAAATTATATTTCTATGGCTCCAATCATCCAATCTATTGGCAAATCACTAATAGAAAATATAGTTATCAAATTTGTTATCAGAACCCTGATAAATGCAGCAGCTATTTTGCTCGCCGATTATTTCATCACAGGAATAGAATTTACAGGCGATATAATTAGTTTATTAATTACCGGCTTTGTTCTTGCCATAGCTAATTCAATTATTAAACCAATTTTAAAATTCGTCTCTGGTCCTTTAATTATTTTGACGATGGGTTTATTTACAATTGTTCTTAATATAGTTATTCTTTGGCTGGTTACATGGCTGATGCCAGAATTAGTAATCACCGGTTTCTGGGCTTATTTCTGGGGAGTCTTAATAATAACTATTCTTAATGCACTTACACACGCAATTACCAAAAAAAAATCTTAAAATATGAACAATATTTTTAATATTATTCAAATAATAATAGCCGCTCTTTTAGCTATTTTTATATTGCTTCAGCAGCGAGGAGCCGGAGTTGGAGGCGCCTTTGGCGGCGGGGGCGAGGTTTACTACAAAAAAAGAGGAATGGAAAAAATCATTTTTATTTCTACAATTATTTTATCGGTTCTATTTATTTTAACTGCATTTATAAGAATGATTTTATAATTAAAATGCTAATTTTTTTCAAAAAGCTCTTAAAAAAATGGCCTTCGCGATTTCAATGGGAAAAACTACCCTCTTTGTTATCCAAAAAAGAGCGGTATTTTATTTTGGCGCTTGGAATATTAATTATTGCTTCTTTGATAAGCTGGTGCATTAGTTATAGGGCAATTCACACAATTGCAATCCCGGACTATGGAGGAAGTTATACCGAAGGAATCGTAGGCAGCCCCCAATATATTAACCCAATTCTTTGTCAAACTAACGACGCTGACCAAGATATTTCTGAACTAATTTTCTCCGGATTAATAAAATATGATTCAAAAGGAAATCTTGTGCCGGATCTTGCTGAAAGATATGCCATTGGCGACGAAGGCAAAATCTATGATTTTTTTCTAAGGAAAGACGTCAACTGGCACGATGGCGAACCCTTTAATGCCGATGATGTAATTTTTACTATCCAAACTATTCAAAACTCCGACTACAAAAGCCCTCTCATATTCAACTGGAATGGGGTAGAAGTTGAAAAAATTGATGATTATGCCGTTCGTTTTAAGCTAAAAAACGCTTACGCCCCTTTTCTAAACAATACTACGATTGGAATACTCCCCAAGCATATCTGGGAAAATATATTTCCACCGGAATTTTTTCTTACCGAAATCAATCTTAAACCAATTGGCACCGGTCCTTATAAATTTACAAAGTTCGAAAAAGATAAAAAGGGTTCAATTAAAATACTTCATTTGAAAGCTAATGAAAATTATTATCTTAGCAATCCTTTCATAAAAAGTATTGCTTTTAAATTTTACGTTAACGAAGAAACATTGATAAGCGCCTACAATAAAGGAGAAGTAAAAGGGCTTAATTCCATTACAGCTCAAAACAAGCTTTTATTAAAAAGTTATAAAAGAAAATTAAACATTTATCAGCTTAAACTTCCCCGCTATTTCGCCGTCTTTTTTAATCAGAGTAAAAGTAAAGCGCTCTCTGATAAAATCGTAAGATTGGCGTTGAACTACGCTACTAATAAACAAGAAATTGTTGACGAAATTCTTAATGGCGAGGGCATTTTAATAAATTCTCCTATTCCGCCGGGAGTTTTTGGTTATACTTCAAAAACAAAGATTTATGATTTTGCTTTAGAGCATGCTAATAATCTTTTGGATGCCGCTGGCTGGCAAAAAAATGAAGAAACTGGCATCAGAGAAAAAACTCTTGAAAGAAACGAAGAACCAACTCCTTTAGAAATAACTCTATTAACTACCAAATATCCGGAACTTGAAAGTGTAGCCGGAATCCTTCAAGAACAATGGTCAAAGCTTGGAGCAAAAATAGAAATTAAAATTTTAGGCATAGCTGATATACAACAGGAATATATCCGACCCCGGGAATATCAAGCTCTTCTTTTCGGTGAGGTTTTGGGAACCGATCCTTTTCCTTTTTGGCACTCCAGCCAGAAAAGATATCCGGGCTTAAATCTTGCTCTTTATCATAACAGTGATGTTGATAATCTTTTAAAGGATGCTCACAAAGCTTTTGATTCGGAAAAGCGAAAAGAAAAATATGAAGAGTTTCAGAAATTAGTCGTTGAAGATGTGCCGGTAGTTTTTCTTTACAACTCTTTTTATCTTTATCCGGTTAGTAAAAAAATAAAAGGTATTGAGATAGAAAACATTTCAATACCTTCAAAAAGATTTAGCGGAATAGAAAACTGGTACATAAAAACTAAAAGAGTTAAAAAATGAATATGAAGATTGACAAACAAAATATGCGGAAAGTAATAATGGAAATTCCAAAACAATTTCCGGCTGGTTTAGAGGCAGCAAAAGACATAAAAATTATCGGTGATTATAACCAGTTGATTTTTTGCGGCATGGGCGGATCTGCTCTGCCGGCTGCTATTCTAAAAATGCTGCAAAGATTTTACGAGTGGCCAATAGCAATTAAAATTCACCGCAGTTATGGATTGCCCGGCCGTATTAGTCCGCGAGCTTTAGTTTTTATTGTTTCCTACTCCGGAAATACCGAAGAAACAATATCGAGCTATGAAGAAGCAAAAAAAAGAAATCTAACAATTGTCGGTATTACAACTGGCGGAAAATTAGCCAAGCTTTATCAAAAAGATAAAAAACCTTGGGTAAATCCTCTTAAATGTTCACTATATAATGAAGTAAAAAAAATCCAACCTCGTTCTGCTGTCGGATATCAATTTGCCGCTATTGCAAAAATATTGTCAAATTCTAATATTATTAAAGATTTGGATGAAGATATTTTAGAAATAAGTAAAAATCTTAAATCAAAAATTTTAGAAAAGCAAGGAAAAAATTTGGCGCAAAAAATTAAAGGAAAAATTCCCATAATTTATGCTTCAAATAAGTTTAAGGAATTAGCTCAGATTTGGAAGATTAATTTTAATGAAAACTCTAAATCCCCTGCTTTCTGGAATTATTTTCCCGAATTCAATCATAACGAGATGGAGGGATTTGAAAAAGTCCAAAATAATTTTCATGTAATTATGCTGCAAGATGAAAAGCTAGACCATATAAGAGTTTTAAAACGAATGGCAGTGACAGCTAAACTATTAAAAGAAAAAGAAATTAAAACTAACACAATTAATATCCGAGGAAAAAATCTTTTAATAAAGATATTCTCCAATTATATTTTCAGTCAGTGGACATCTTATTACTTAGCCTTAGAATATGAAATCGATCCCTCGCCAGTAAAAACAGTTGAAGAATTTAAGAAAAGGTTGGGGTAGGGGCAGGTGGTGAAATTGGCAAACACGCTAGCTTCAGGAGTTAGTGGACGCAAGTCCTTGCGGGTTCAAGTCCCGCCCTGCCCACTTTTATGATCACTTTTAATGATTTCAACAAATTAGATATTAGAATTGGAACAATTATAGAAGCCGAACCCGTGCCAGAGACAGATAAACTGTTAAAATTAACCATAGATCTTGGAGAAGAAAAAAGAACTCTTGTCGCTGGAATAGCAGAGACTTATAAGCCCAAAGATATTAAGGGAAAACAAATTCCGATTTTAATTAATTTAGAGCCAAAAACTATACGCGGCATTGAAAGCCAAGGAATGATATTGGCAGTAGATATAGATGGGAAGGCTGTATTAATGCACCCTGATAAAAAAACAGCTAATGGGGCTAATATCAGATAAAATTTCTAATTCACCTAATTTCTAATTCCTAATAAAATTCATAATTTATAATTCTATGCGGGTATTTAGCGGGGCGCGGCCTACTGGACAACTTCATATTGGCAACTATTTAGGAGCTGTAAAAAATTGGCTGGAACTACAAAAAAAGCACCAGTGCATTTTTGGTATTGTCGACTACCATGGAATTACCACCCCATTTAATTCAAAACAAATCCGAAAGGACATTTATAATCTAATTCTGGATTATCTTAGCGTTGGCATTGACCCTAAAAAATCAAGCATCATAGTTCAATCCCACATTCCTGAACATACAGAATTAGCTTGGATTTTAGGCACTATAACGCCAATCTCTTGGCTTGAACGAATTCCTACTTACAAAGAAAAGCTTGAGCTGCATCCGAAGCATAGAAATCTGGGACTTCTTGCCTATCCAGCTTTAATGGCAGCCGACATCTTGCTTTACAAAGCCACTCTCGTGCCAATAGGCGATGACCAGCTGCCCCATATTGAATTAACCAATGAAATTGTAAGGCGTTTTAATAAAATGTTTGGCAAAACTTTTTCTCCTGTAAAGGGGCTTATCAACGCTAGTGGGGGGGCTAGAATAATGTCTTTAGCTAATCCCTCAAAGAAAATGAGTAAAACTGGTGACGAAAGTATTGCTCTTACTGATTCGCCTGCCATTATTAGAAGTAAAATAAAACGAGCCGTAACCGACTCAAGTAAAGAAATAAAATATGATGAAAAGAAAAAACCAGCAATCTCAAATCTTTTGACTATTTACCATTTATTTTCTGGGAAATCTATTAAAGATTTAGAAAAGAAATACAAAGGCAAGGATTATGCAGAATTCAAAAAAGATTTAGCTAAAATAATTATCAAAGAGTTAAAGCCATTTCAAGAAAAAAGAAAGAAATTAGAAAAAAATCCTCAATTTGTCAAAAAAATCTTAGCCAAGGGTGAAAGCAAGGCGCAAAAAATTGCCCAAGAAACAATGAAAGAAGTTAAGAAAAAAATGGGATTGATATAAAATTTGACAATCAATTTCTTTACAAGATATAATTAAAATATGGATAAGAATAAAACCAAAACCCAAAATACAAATCTACAAGACATAGAAAAATTATTAAACCAACAAACAGTGGTTATTCTTAATGCCGTTGATGGAAAAATCAATGTTCTTGATAAAAAAATAGAAATCCTTGATAAAAGAATGGACGGAATTGATATTAAACTAGAAAAATTCGAAGAAAGGCTAAATAAGAAAATTGATAAACTAACAACGCTTATTGATAAGTTTGTAAATCTCTATACAAAACAGGATCAAGAATTTAAGGTAATGAAATATGAAATTAATAAAATCAAGGAAATTATAAAAGAAAAATTAGGCGTGGAAGTTAATTAAAATTATTTTGATAAATTCATATTAGAAAACTCGGATTTTTAGTCCGAGTTTTAATTTTTGTTTTTTTGCGTTTCTTATTTAGTTTCAGTTTTGGTTTTAGCTTTATTGCCCAAATTCCAGCAAATTTTAATAATAATAATCTTGAACCAGAATCGAAAAAAATGATAAACTAACCATAAAAATC
>CAZYRO010000031.1:0-7413 GCA_964649435.1 uncultured Candidatus Saccharibacteria bacterium
GTTGGTCGGATTCGGTCGATCAGAGAGCACGGCGGTTCTACTTTTTGTCATATTGAAGACGGTACTGCCCAGATTCAAATTTATTTTAAAAAAGACAAAGTTGGCGCGAGTAATTATAAATTATTTTTAAATAATATTGATATTGGTGATTTTATTGAAGTTCAAGGGGTTTTATTCAAAACCAAAAAAGGTGAAATAACTCTTGAAGTATCTAAGTGGCGAATTTTAGCTAAGGCACTTTTGCCCTTACCTGAAGAATGGTTTGGGCTAAAAGATGTTGAAGAAAGATTTAGAAAAAGATATTTGGATTTAATTCTGAACAAAGAGATTAAAGATAAATTTAAAAAACGCTCGGAAATTATCAAAAAAATCAGAGAATTCTTGGATAATGATGGATTTTTAGAAGTAGAAACTCCGATGCTGCAAACGTTGGCAGGAGGAGCAAAGGCGCGTCCGTTTAAAACTCATCTTAATGCTTTGAATATAGACTTGTACTTAAGAATTGCGCCCGAGCTTTATTTAAAACGCCTTTTAATTGGCGGCTTTGAAAAAATTTATGAATTAGGTCGTAATTTTAGAAACGAAGGAATGGACAGAGAGCATAATCCAGAATTTACTATGTTGGAATTTTATGCTGCTTATTGGGATTATAAGAAAATGATGGATTTTACAGAAAAATTATTGGCTTCGCTTGATAAAAAGGCATTTCCAGCCCAAGGCTGGTCCGCCTTGGGCGGAAAGGGCAGGTTCAAGAAAGTTGAGTATAGCAAGGTAGTTGGCAAAAAAGACGAGAAAGAAGCTTTTGAAAAAATAAAAGAACCATGTTTTGTTATTAATCATCCAATAGAAATTTCGCCATTATCTAAAAAACTGGATGATAAAAAAGTTGCTCGATTTCAATTGATAGTTAATGGTTTAGAAATTGCTAATGGGTTTTCAGAACTGAATGACCCGATTGAGCAGAAAGAAAGGTTTAAGAGCCAAGAAGTTCAGCGCAAGAAAGGAGACAAAGAAGCTCATCAATATGACAAAGATTTTATTGAAGCATTGGAATATGGCATGCCCCCGGCAGCCGGCATCGGCATCGGCATTGATAGATTAATAGGTTTATTAACTAATTCTAAAACTTTACGGGAAGTAATTCTATTTCCCACAATGCGGCCCAAAAAGTAGAAATTAGCACTCTTGACTTTTTATAGGTTTGGGGGTATAATGTAAAAGGTGCATTAAAATCTATAATAAAAAAGGAGATAAAATTATGGGAAAAGAATCTTTAGAAAAACCAAAAATAAAGGAGGGAAAAATGGAAGAATTAAAAAAACCAGAATGGCTGAAAGAAGTTGAAGAAAAGTTAACTAAAGACAATGGCTTATACCAAGGATTAGAAAAAATATCAGAACTGCCTAATGCTGAACAATTGGTTACTAGGGAGGAGATAGAAGAATTGAATAAAGAAGCCTTGCAAAAGGGACTTGAAGCAGAATTGACAGAAGGATATATTGATTCTGCCAAAAAAGTAGAAGAATATGCCAAAGAAAAAGGAATAGAATTAGAATTTAAAGAAGAGACGCTGCAAAAAGGATTTGAAGCACAATTGGCAAGGGATTGGATTGATGATACTGAAGAAATCCAAGAATACGCCAAAGAAAAAGGAATAGAATTGAATCTCAAAAAAGGATTGCAAAAAGGATTTGAATACAGTCTGTCATTCGCTCGAATTGATTTTGCCAAAAAAGTAGAAGAATATGCCAAAGAAAAAGGAATAGAATTAACTTTTTCAAAAAGGGTGAAGGATATAGTTGAAGAAAGCTATATAAGAACAACCCATAACCCCCAAGCAGGACATGCAGAACATAAAAAGAGGAAATTACTGGGAGCAGCCAAAGAAAAAGGAATAGAACTTAATTATAACGAAGTAGTTAAAATGGATTATCTGGATTTCTTAAATGTTCCAAAAAAAGACAGATTAGAACAAGAAAAAGAAGTTAAAATTGGTGATGCTGACTTAGAATCAAAGTTCTATGGCCAAATCAAAGAAAACGAATGTAAGGGCAAATTCATTTTAGCTCAAGACCTAGAAACTAAAGAAGTTAAATTTATCTTTGATGCAACCCTGGGAGAGCATAAAGACATTGCTGCTAAATATGATGTAGACGTAATTGGTGGAGGATGGTTAGAAATAGACAAAGAAAATAGAAAGATAACTATCAGTGAAAAAAGCCAGGTCTTTGGATACGAACCAAGAATAATTAGCGCGGCGATTATACTTGAAAATTTTCCAAATTATGAAGTGAGCGTAGAAGAGTAAGAAATTTTTCAACAATAGAATTAAAAAGGTGCGAGACGTAAGTCCGCGCCTTTGTTTTTTTATATTAGAATGATATAATAAAAAACAGTATGGACAGAGATGAGGCGTTACAATTAGTTAAAGAAAAGATAAAAACTAAGAATTTAATTAAACATTGTTTAGCAGTTGAGGCCTGTATGCGGGCTTTGGCTGAAAAATTCGGAGAGGATCAAGAAAAATGGGGGTTGGCCGGCTTGCTTCACGACATTGATTATGAAGAAACAAAAGATAATCCAGAAAAGCATTCTTTAGTAGGAGCAGGAATATTGGAAGAGTTGGGCTTTGATAAAGAAATCGTTGAAGCAGTTAAAACTCATAATGAAAGGCATGGCATTGCTCCGGAAACTAAAATGGCTAAAGCCTTATTTTGCGTTGACCCCTTAACCGGCTTGATTGTTGCTGCTACTTTGGTTTTGCCTGCCTCGCCGGTAGGCGGGCCAAATAAAAAAATAGCTGACTTAACTGTTCAGAATGTCTTAAATCGATTTAAAGAAAAAGGATTTGCCAGGGGCGCGAATCGGGAAATAATAAGCAAATGTTCAGAAATAAATTTGACCTTAGAAGAATTTGTCAACATTTGCTTAAAAGCAATGCAAGGAATAAGTAGGAACTTGGGACTATAAACAAAATGGTGATTCAAGAATGTAAAAGATGCATAAACACCAGCCAAAATCCTTTTATTAAATTTAATAAGGAGGGTTATTGTCATGTGTGCGAGATTTATAGGAAGAATTTTGATAAGAAAACTTTAGCTAAGGAACTGAAGTTTTTTAAATCATTTATAGAAAGCGGCAAGAGAAGGCATGATATAATGGTAGGAGTTTCTGGAGGGAAAGATAGTTCAGCAACTTTATATCGGATTAAAGAAATGGGATTTACTCCGCTTGCATTTACTTTAGACACGGGTTATTTTCCCTCTTACATTTTTAAGAGAGCAAAGAACGTTGCAGAGAAGATTTGTAAGGTTGATTATAAAGTAATTCCTACTCAGAAATATCTTATTAAGCAAGACCTGAAATCATTTAATCGAATGGCAGAGCTTTATTCCAGGAACAAGAAAGAGGAATTTATCAAGGACTATCTAACTGGGCGCAAAGATTATCGGGGCGTTGTTCGACCTTGTTGGGTTTGTAGAAAAATTTTAATTCGTGCTTATTATTCCGAAGCACTTAAGCATGGAGTACGGATTGTAGCATTGGGAATTAATGAATGGACATCTTTGAAACAAAGTACCTCGAGAAAAGATTATATTATATCTGCAGTTAGAAAATTAAAGCCGTTTCCAAACAAACCCGCAGTTTATGTTGTTCATTTTCCGTTTTTAACTCAAACCAAATTAAGTGATACTAAGAAAGTACTTAAAAAAATGGGATGGAATTATTATCGTAGCGTTCAGTCTAATGCTTCATCTTGCCTTTTGGCTTGTGCAGCAGAAAAATCTTCGTATGATAATTTAGGATTTCATCCAGACACTACTCGTTTAGCCAGAGAAGTTACTGTCGGTTTTCTTACTAAACAGGAGGCAAAAAAAGCATTAATGAAAGCAAGAAAATGCGAATATTCTGTTTCTCAAATATTAAAAAAAGCAAAACTAATTTAGTTACGTGATTATGAAAAAATTACTGATTGCTACCAAAAATTCGGGTAAGGTTTCTGAATACAAGATTATTTTCAAAGATTTACCTCTAAAGATTATTACTTTAGGGGATTTAAATATTGAGGCAGGCGTTGAAGAAGATAGAAGGACATTTGAAGAGAACGCTATTAAAAAAGCTAAATTTTATTCTGAATTAAGCGGACTACCGACCTTGGCAGAAGACGGCGGGATAGAAATTGATTATCTGAATGGCGAGCCAGGGGTTAAATCAAGGCGTTGGCCAGGATATGAGGCCTCGGATAGAGAGTTGATAGATATTGCACTTGAAAAATTAAAAGGGGTACCGCTAAAAAAAAGAAGTGCTCAACTTAGAGTGGTTACTGTTTTGGCCATAGATAATGAAATCAAAATTTCCAAATGGGCTCTTCGGGGAACTATATTAAAAAAGCCAATAAAGAAAATTATCCTCGGATATCCTTTTAGGTCGTTATTTTATATTCCAAAAATGAAAAAAGTTTTAGCTGAAATGTCTGAAAAAGAAGAGATGTCTATAAGCCATAGGAAAAGAGCCATTGAAAAGCTGTTGCCAATAATTAAGAAAATGATAAAATAAACATATATGTTAGACATAAAGTTTATTCGTGAAAATCGGGATAAAATTAAAAAAGGCGCCATGGATAAAGGCGTTAATGTTGATATTGATAAAATTTTAAAATTAGATAGGAAAAGAAGAAAATTGATTCAGGAAGTGGAAAGCTTGAAGGCAGAAAAAAATAAGTTAGGCGCCGAAAATCAGAAAAAGGGCAAGGAAATTAAAAATAAAATTAAAAAATTAGAGCCGGAATTACAGAAAACAGAGAAAGAATTCAATGATTTGATGCTGGAAGTACCAAACTTACCATCAGATAATGTGCCTGTTGGGAAAGATGAGAAAGATAATAAGGTTATTAAAAAATTCCAGCCTACGGCTGGTTGGCCAAAGGCCGAAAAAGATTATTTGGAAATAGCCGAGAAGCTGGATATTATTGACGTAAAAAGAGCAGCTAAAGTTTCCGGCACTCGCTTCGGTTATTTAAAGGGCGGGGCTGTGTTTCTGGAGTTTGCTTTAATTCAATTAGCTTTTGATATTTTAATAAAGGAAGGTTTTACTCCAGTAGTGCCGCCGGTAATGATAAAATCGAAAATGGCAAGGGGAATGGGACATTTAGAGCAATTAAGCAAAGAAGAAGCTTACTTTCTTCCTAAAGATGATTTGTATTTAGTGGGAACCGCTGAACAGTCCATAGGTCCTATGTTCGCTAATGAAATTTTTAATGAAAAAGACTTACCTAAAAGATATGTGGGCTTTTCTACCTGCTTTAGAAGAGAAGCCGGTTCTTATGGGAAAGACACTAAGGGAATTTTTAGGGTTCACCAGTTTGACAAAGTTGAAATGTTTAGCTTTTGCAAGCCAGAAAATTCGGTTAAGGAGCATAAACTCTTTTTATCTTTAGAAGAAAAATTAATGAAATTGCTCAAAATTCCTTATCGCGTTGTCAATATTTGCACAGGAGATTTAGGATTTCCAGCAGTGGCAAAATATGATATTGAAGCTTGGCTGCCTTCGGAGAGCCATTATCGAGAAACTCACTCAACTTCAAATTGCACTGATTTTCAAGCTCGACGATTAAATATTCGTTATCGTTCCAAGGAGGGAATTAATTTTGTTCATACTGTTAATGGCACAGCTTTTGCTATAGGCAGAATGATTATTGCTATTATTGAAAATTATCAACAAAAAGATGGAAGCATAAAGGTACCCACTGCGCTTCAAAGATACATAGGGTTGAAGGTAATAAGATAGATATCGGGCATTAATTAGGTTAATTAGGTCAATTTTTTTATTTATGCATAAAACTTGGATTGAAATAAATAAAAAAGCTCTTCAAAGCAATCTTGGTCAATTTAAGAAATTGATTGGAAATAGAATTAAATTAATGGCTGTAGTTAAGGCAAATGCTTATGGGCATGGGTTGGTGGAGGTGGCGGAAATTGCTGTAAAATCCGGAGCCGAATGGTTGGGAGTAGATTCTGCTGATGAGGCAATTAGATTAAAAGAAGCGGGCATAAACGCCCCTATTTTAATATTAGGTTATACCTTGCTTTCAAGATTAAAAGATGTTGTTAAGTATGATTTAAGGCAAGTAGTTTACAATAAAGAAACAATTGAAGAGCTTGCAAGACTTAGGGATCGCGCCACTAAGTCGAGGGTTATACTCCTAAAAGTGCATTTAAAAATAGAAACCGGAACTTCGCGACAAGGATTAGAGAAAAAAGAACTTTTAGAATTAGCAAAGACTATAAAAAAATATCCCCAAATCAAAATTGAGGGCGCCTATACTCATTATGCCAATATTGAAGATACTACTGATCACGGTTATGCCCAGCAACAACTTCAAAGATTCAAAGGAGCAGTTGAGTTTTTAGAAAAAAATGGCATTAAAATTCCAATAAAACATACTGCTTGCAGCGCGGCGGCCATTTTATTTCCAGAAACTTATTTTGATATGGTGCGGATTGGAATAAGCATGTATGGCCTTTGGCCGTCTAAGGAAACTTTTGTTTCTGCCCAGGGAAAAAATCGAAAAATAAAATTAGAACCTGTTTTAACTTGGAAAACAAAAGTGGCTCAGATTAAAAAAATTAAAGCTGGAGTTCCAATAAGTTATGGGCTTACTGAAAAGACTTCTCAAGATTCTAAAATTGCCGTCTTGCCAATTGGCTATTGGGATGGCTATGATAGAAAGTTGTCTGGAATCAGCAATGTTTTAATTGATGGTAAAAGGTGCAAAGTTTTAGGCAGAGTTTGCATGAACATGATTATGGTTAATGTTAGTCATATTGAGAATATTAAAATAGAAGACGAGGTTGTTGTTTTGGGCAAGCAGGGAAGCGAAGAAATTACTGCCGATGAACTTGCTCAAAAAATTGGAACAATAAATTACGAAGTAGTAACGCGGATAAATCCATTAATACCAAGGATTGTTGTATGAACCCCGTTAGAAGTTTTGTTAATAATAACGGGGGGTCATAATAAGATAATGGGGCTTGTCTAAAATTAGAAATATTCTATATAATGACAGACTTCTAACGGGGTGAAAAAAGGACAAGCGAGATATAGTCGAGGGTACAGTCCAAGGCACTGCCCTCGAAGCGGAAAAAAGAAAACTTTTCGAAAATTCAAGATAATTTTTGCTTGGATTTTGTTTTTAATTTTGGTATTAGCCTATATTTTATTCCTCTCGCCAATTTTTAAAATTAAAGAAATAAAGATTTCAGATAATCGGGTTATTAGCGAGGAAGATATCCGAAATTCCCTGGACAATCAAAACAATCTTTTTTTGGCAACAAATAGTAAGTTGAGGGATATTCTTTTTAATGATTTTCCCAGGATATCATCGGTTGATATAGATAAAGATATTTTTAAAAA
>CAZYRO010000032.1:0-7305 GCA_964649435.1 uncultured Candidatus Saccharibacteria bacterium
TTGCGTTATTATCGCCTTGATTTCCTCGGGTTTGACCTCAGCTTTAGTTAAAATTTGAGCGGCTAAACTGCCTTTTTGCAGGCTTAAGCCGTAGAGCAAATGGCAGGGCGTGACGGTTTTATTTCCCAAAGTTAAAGCTTCTAAAATCGCTATTTCAGGCAGGGGCATATTTTTTTCCACTGCCTGTTTTATTTTATTTTTAAAAGAATAAATTGTTTTATAAAATATATTCCCGCGATTGTTTCCGGTTGGTTTAATTTTGGGGTAATAGACTACCGAATAAATTCTGTCCTTAGCCAAATAACCTCGATAATTGAAATCTTCAAAAACAATCGGAGTTTTTAACTTACCAATTATTATTAGCTCGTCGCCATATTTATACTTCGGATATCTTGCCGTAGTTACTAAAACCTTTCCCGAGATTTCTTTTTGTTCGCCCTGAACTTCTAATATTTTCGTTTCTACAGTTAACTTTGTGTTGCTGCTTCTCTTATCCGGCTCTTGAGCTACTATACCTACAAAATTAATATCCTTATTTAAATCATTGTATTCGCTAATTGCATCTTTTGAGGAATATAAAAATCCCCAGATTGGGGAAATTTCAAAGACCGACACCACAAACAGCCCTCCAATAAAAATTAAACAAATCGCTAACAGAATATTTGATTTGGTCATCTAAATTCGCACTTCTACCTCCTCAACATGCGGTTCTAATATTTTTACCATTTTTTGAAGCTCCTGTAAAGAGTAGGGTTTAACATTTTCAAAGTTCGGATTTAAAAGATTACCGGGCCGAAATTGCTGTAAAACAAATTTTTTGCTTCCTTTGAGCCATTTACCAATATCCTTTACATCTTTTTCATTAACAATTTTTGGTACAGCGGTTGTCCGAAATTCATAATCTTTGTTGCTATTTTTAATAATATTTATACTTTTTTTAACCTGATAAATTTCATTTTTCGCTCCTACTTCCTTATATTTTAACATAGAGGTTTTAATGTCCATTGCTATAAAATCAATTAAATTATTCTTAACTAAATCTTTTAACATTTCTGAATTGCTGCCATTAGTATCCAGCTTAACCAGAAAACCTTTCGCCCTTATATTCTGAATAAACTTTGGTAAATTAGGATTAATAGTTGGCTCACCGCCAGTTATACATACGCCATCTAAAAAACCTATTCTTTCGTCCAAAAATTTAAAAAAATCGGATTCTGTAATCATTGGCCGTTCCTTAATAAGCTCTGGACTGACTAAGTCAGGATTATGACAATAAGGACATCTGAAATTACAGCCGACTAAAAAAACCGCAGCTGCAATTTTGCCAGGATAATCAATAAGAGTTAATTTTTGTAATCCGCCAATTTTCATGAAGTATTAAATGTTTTTCGGTCTTTAAACTCTTCCTGCTTTCCTTTATTCCACTGTCTTACCGGCCGCAAATAGCCGACTATGCGAGAGTAAACCTCGCAAGGTTGCTCGATAGTACACTTAGGACAATTAAAGTGTTCACCAGCAATGTAGCCATGATGGGGACAAATGCTAAAGGTTGGGGTAAGGGTAAAATAGGGAAGTTTAAACTTTTCAAATACTTTTCTGACTAATTTTTTAGCTGTTTCTCTATCAGGAATTCTTTCTCCTATAAAACCATGCAGGACCGTGCCTCCCGTGTATTTGCATTGTAATTCATCTTGTAATTTTAAGGCTTCGAAAAGATCATCAGTATAATTAACCGGAAGTTGAGTTGAATTTGTGTAATAAGGCTCTTTCTCGCTGGCTGTAATAATGTCAGGATATTTCTTTCTATCTAACCTTGCCAAGCGGTAACTGGTAGATTCGGCCGGTGTTGCTTCAAGATTATACAAATTTCCCGTTTCTTCTTGATATTTTATCAATCGTTTTCGCATAAAGTCTAAAACCTCTAAAGCAAACTTTCGTCCTTTTTGGTTTCCAATATCAACTCCTAAAAAATTTAATAATGCTTCGTTCATTCCAATCAAACCAATAGTTGAAAAATGATTCCCCCAATAACTCCCTCTTATTTTTTTAATGCCAAACAAATAATATTTCGAATAAGGATATAACCCTTTTTCTATAAAATTATCCAACGCCTTTCTTTTTATTTCCAAGCTTTCTTTAGCTAAATCCATTATATTTCCAAGCTGTTTTAAAAATTGTTTCTTGCTATTGGAAAGATAACCAATTCTCGGCATATTTATAGTTACTACTCCGATACTACCCGTAAGCGGATTACTGCCAAAAAGTCCGCCGCCTCGATGATAAAGTTCTTTATTAGATAAGCGCAACCGACAACACATACTCCTGACATCTTCTGGTTTCATGTCCGATTGAATAAAATTAGCAAAATAAGGAATTCCATATTTTGCCGTCATTTCCCAAATACCATCAAGGGCAGGACTGTTCCAATCAAAATCTTTAGTGATGTTGATGGTTGGAATCGGAAAAGTAAAAACTCTTCCGTTAGCATCGCCTTCGCTCATAATCTCGGCAAAAGCTTGATTAAAAATATTCATTTCTTCCTGAAACTCTCCGTAAGTTTCGTTTTGAGCTTTGCCGCCGACAATTATTGGCTGATTAGCTAATATTGCCTGTGGTTTTATATCCAAAGTAACGTTAAGAAAAGGTGTTTGAAAACCGACTCGAGTCGGTACTGCGCAATTAAAAATAAATTCCTGCATTGCTTGCTTAACCTGTTGATAATTAAGGTTGTCATATCTAATAAAAGGGGCTAATAGAGTATCAAAGCTTGAAATAGCTTGGGCTCCGGCGCTTTCACCTTGAAGAGTATAAAAGAAATTGACTAATTGCCCTAAAGCGCTTCGAAAATGTTTGGGAGGATTAGATACAAGTTTAGTTGGTACTCCCCCAAACCCTCTTAAAAGTAAGTCATATAAATCCCAACCGCAACAATAAGTAGCAAGCGTATCTAAATCATGAAGGTGAATATCTCCGCTAACAGCCGGTTTTCTTATTTCTCTTGGATAAATTTTGTTCAACCAATATTTCTTAGTGCCGACCGAGGTTAAATAATGATTGAGTCCCTGCAAAGAAAAAGCCATATTAGCATTTTCTTTAACTTGCCAATCCTGCTCTTCAATATAACTATCAATCGTTTCCAGTACTTCTTCAACCGCTTTTTGACTCTCTCTAATTCTTCGCCGTTGTTCTCTATAAAGAATATAAGCTTTAGCTGTTTCAGTTAAATTCTCTAAAATCAACACTTCTTCAACAATATTCTGAATATCTTCTATAGAGGGAATTCCAATTTTTCCCTTATCTGTAATAAATCGCCTATTCAAAAAGTCTACTACCTTATTAGATAATTTTTTGGCTAATTTTTTTCCGCCTTTATCAATAGCAGTCAGAGCTTTAAAAATAGCATTAGTAATCTTTTCTTGACTAAAATTAACAATTCGTTCGTCACGTTTTCTAATTTGAGTTATTTTATTCTTCATAATGCCGATTACAAATTAAAGTGTCTTACGACACTTTAATTTTAAATTATAGAAAAAAGATGGTCAAATCACTTCTTTTTTCTTCTTCTCACAAAAGCCGGAATATCCCATTCGTCATCTTCTGGTATCTTAATTGTATCTAAATTTCCATTTGAAGAATTGCTGTTTTTTTTCTTGTCAATTTCTATATTCTTACTAAAAGAAGTTTTTTTTATTGGCCCTGAATCAACGCTAAAAATATTATTTTTTTCTTTTTCTTTTTCCAACTCAATTGAAGAAGTAGAGAGTAAAGAGCTGCTTTCTTCAAATCCAGTAGCAATAACAGTTACTTTAAGTTCTCCTTTTCTTAATTTATCATCGACAATCGCGCCAAAAATCACTTTAGCTTCCAGATCTATCGATTCAGTAATTATTTGAGCAGATTCATGAACTTCAGCCATCGCAATATCCGAACTGCCACTAATGCAAAAAAGAACTCTTTTAGCTCCTTCAATTGAAAGTTCTAATAAGGGAGAATTTATAGCTAATTTAGCTGCCTCCGTTGCTCTATCACTACCCGTTGCTCGACCAATTCCCATAAGAGCAGGACCGCCACCTTCCATTACTGTTTTAATATCAGCAAAATCAACATTAACTAATCCCGGCCTAGTAATTAAATCGGAAATTCCTTGCACGCCCTGCCTTAAAACATCGTCAACGACGGCAAAAGCATTAATTAAAGAAGTTTTTTTATCAATTACTTGAAGTATTCTATCATTAGGAATGGTAATCAACGTATCAACCCTTTCTTTGAGCTCTTCAAGAGCTTCTTCTGCGATTCGAGCTCGCTGAACACCTTCCCAGCTAAATGGTTTAGTCACAATAGCAATAGTAAGAGCACCAAGATCCTTAGCTTCTTCAGCGATAATAGGACTAGCTCCGGATCCCGTTCCTCCACCCAGGCCACAAGTAATAAAAACCATGTCTAAATTCTTCAAAGCATCACGAATATCTTCTCTGTTTTCTTCCGCTGCTTGACGGCCAATTTGCGGGTTCATGCCTGCGCCCAATCCCTTGGTTAGCTCTTTTCCAATATGAATCTTTTGAGGAGCATTGCTATAATGAAGATCTTGAACATCGGTATTGACAACAGTAAAATCAACTCCCTTTGTTCGGCAAGCCATCATTCGACTAACGGCATTTCCGCCACCGCCGCCAACTCCGATTACTTTTATTTTAGCAAAAGTTTCAATCCCTGGTTTAATTTGAGGCACGTTTCTTCGCTTTGCTCAGTCAAATTAAAAATTAAAAATTAAAAATTAAAAATTCGACTAATCAAAGCATTTAAATATCTAAGTTAATCTTTATCTTATTTTATTACTTTGGAAATTTTAGTCAAGTAAATTTATTACGGCAAAAATGCCCTAAACCACTTTTTTATTTTATTAACTGTTCCCGAGGTTGAAGAAACTCTCGGAAACAAATTTGATTTCCGCTCATTTCCCTCCTTTGATTGAAGAGCCCAAATGATTAATCCGGTGACAGTAGCAAAAGCCGGATCACTTATCTCCTCTACAGCGCTGTGCACTTGTATGGGAAAACCTAATTGGACCGGCAAGCCGAGTTCTTTTTTAGCAAGATCTATTATTCCTGACATTGTAGAACCTTCGCCAACTAAAACAACTCCCGCTGGCAGTAATTTTTGTTTACCAATCTTTTTTAGTTCTTTATTAACTAAGTCAAAAATTTCCTGAACCCTAGCTTCAATTATTTTAGCAACCTCGCGCCTATTAATTATTCCTTTTTCTTTCTCGTCTATTTTTGATAAGTCTATAATTTCTTTCTTTTTAATTTCAGAAGGTAAGGCTGAGCCATGCTGTAATTTAATTTTTTCCGCTAAATCAATCGTTGTCCGTAATCCTATAGCAATATCATTAGTTATATGAGAAGATCCAACAGGCAAAATTTGAGCATAAAGTAATTTGCCTTCTTCATACGCCGCCATCCCAGATGTTCCTCCCCCTAAATCCAAGACTAAAACCCCAAGCTCCTTCTGGCGATTGGAAAGCACTGATTGAGAAGCAGCTAAAACATTTAAAACTATCCCATCAATTTTAATGCCTAAATTAGAAACACATTTTATTAAATTTTTTATATAAGGAGTTAAACCATCAATAATTAAAGTATTTACTTCCAGTCTTGCGCCGGTCATTCCCAGTGGAACTTGAATGTCTCTCTCCTCGTCAAGCTTAAAATCTCGAGGAATAACATGAATAATCTCTCTATTAGAAGGAAGAGAGATAGCTGAAGCAGAATCAATAACCCTTGTGATGTCTTCTTCAGAAACCTCCTGGTCGGCTCGAGAAACTGCCACTAGCCCCTTATTTTCTTTTATATTTATATGACTTCCTCCAATGCTTACGTAAGCATGATTAATAGGAATGCCGCTACTTAATTCTGCCTGTTCAATTGCTTTCTTGATATTTTCCGTAACTTCCTCAATGTCAACAATTACTCCTTTTCTCATCCCGCTGGACGAAACTTCGCCCATTCCAACTACCACGGGCTTTTCTTCTTTCTCTTTAAGGGTAGCTATCGCCACTCTTATTTTGCTGGTTCCTATATCTAAGCCAGTTATTGTATTAATTTTTGCCATATTTCTTTTTGTTTATTCACAATTTTATTATAACTGATTTTTGTTTTGTCATTATATCCTGATAAGTGTAGAATGCCGTGAATTAATAAAATAGCTAATTCTTCTTTAACAGAATGCCCCATTTCTTTAGCTTGTTTTTTGGCTTGGGGCAGACAAATAAATATCTCGCCGTAATCAAAAGCCAAAACATCGGTCACTCGATTTCTCTTTAAATACTTTTTATTCAAACTTTTTATTCTCTTGTCCCCAACAATCACTATGCTAATTTCATCAAACTTCTTTAATTTTAATTCTTGGACTGTTTTCTTTGCAACTTTTCCTAAAAACTTCTTATCAATCTTACTCTTCGTCAAATTATTTATTCCAAACTTCATTATAATGCCAATTTACAATCGTTTATTATTTATTTTTCTCCTAATAATTCGCTGACTATTTTACTTACTGTTCCCCCTTCTGCTTTGCCTTTGAGTTTTGGCATTAAAGCAGACATAACTTTGCCAGTGTCTTGAGGACCAACTGCGTTAATTTCTTCAATGACTTTTTTTGCTTGCTCCCTGATTTGATCCTCACTTATTTGTTCTGGTAAATATTTTTTCAAAATCTCCAATTCTTTTTGTTCCTTTTCAACTAAATCCTTGCGCCCTCCTTTTTCAAAGGCCTCAATGGAATCTTTTCTTTTTTTTGCCTCGCTTAAAATAACTTCCGTCGCTTCTTCATCTGTCAGCTCGCTTTCTTTTTTCAGTCTTCCTATGTCTTTTTCAGTTTTACTTAATTTCGTTCTTTTCTCAATTTCTTTATTATGAATAGCGGCATTTACCCCTCGTAAAATCAATAATAGCAATTCATTTTTATCTCGCATTGCGTGCTTTAAATCCTCGTTTATTTTTAACTTTATAGACATAGATTTAAATTCCAAATTACTTCAAGAGTCCCAACCTTTCTTTTCTCTCCCTCTCTTTTTTAGCCCGATTTCGATAAAGAGCATCCTTTCTTCGTAAATTTCTACTTTTTTTTCTCTTTTGAAATCGCGCTTTTCGAGCCGATAACAAAATACCGCTTAACCGAACTTTCCGGCTAAAGCGTCTTAGTATTGCGCTGCTGCTTTCTCTAAATTTCTTTTTTACTTCTACTGTCATAATAATTTGAATCTACAAATAATATCCGAATGCAACGAATATATTTGTGGCATTCGAA
>CAZYRO010000033.1:0-6972 GCA_964649435.1 uncultured Candidatus Saccharibacteria bacterium
TTGAGGAACGCATGGGAGCAGTAAAGATACTTAAAATTTTTAGCAAAATAAAAGGGATTATCGGGCAGGATTTTTGGTTCTGAAATCCCTAAATCTTCAGCAGTAATATCCTCGTCCATAATCACTTCTTCAATTTCTTCATCAGTAATTACATCAGCATCTTCCTGGGCAATAACCTTATTGCTCAAGAACAAACCACCAATTACAAAAATGGCTATAAAAATTAATATTTTTACTCTCATAATATTAAAGATTAATTATTAATTGTTATTATCTTCGACCTTTTTGTTTATTTGTTCAATAAATTTATCTAATTTTACTATTCCTATATCTCCCTTCTTCCTATCTCTAACTCGAACAGAATTTGACTTCTGCTCTTTGTCTCCCACCACTAATATATAAGGGATTTTTTGAAGTTCGCCATTGCGAATTTTTTTAGAAACAGTTTCATTCTCGTCTTTAACTTCTACCCTTATGTTTTTCTCTTTCAATTTTGTTTCCACTTGATAAGCGTATTTATTATGACGATTACCAACCGGAACAATCCAAATCTGCTCGGGAGAAAGCCAAACTGGCAAAGCTCCAGCATAGTGCTCCAAAAGAACACCAATAAATCTTTCTATAGAACCAAGAAGAGCTCGGTGAATCATGTAGGGTTTTTTCTTTTTGCCGCTTTTATCTATATATTTCATTTGGAATCTTTCCGGTAAATTAAAATCAAACTGAACAGTAGTGCACTGCCATTCTCTTCCTAGCGAATCATTGATTTTAATATCAATTTTTGGACCATAAAATACTCCGCCCCCGGCGTCAATCTCATATTTCAGCTTCAATTTATCAAGAACATATTTTAAAGCGTTTGTAGCTTTTTCCCAATTTTTTAAAGTTCCTACATATTTTTTAGGACGGGTAGCTAAATAAATATTATAGTCCTTAAAGCCGAAAGCTTTAAGAAGTTTAATGCCAAAACGCACGGCCTTCATTATTTCATCAGTTAATTGTTCGGAAGCGCAAATAATATGAGCATCATCTTGGGTAAAACCTCGAACTCGAGTCAAGCCATGAAGAACACCAGACCTTTCATAACGATAAACAGTGCCTAATTCCGCCCATCGAATGGGTAAATCTCGATAACTATGAATTTTAGTATTATATATCTTTATATGAAAAGGGCAATTCATTGGCTTAATTAAATATTCATCTCCTTCTACTTTCATCGGACTATACATATTTTCTTTATAAAAATTAGTATGGCCTGAAGTTTGCCAAAGTTTTATGCGGCCAATATGAGGAGTTTTAATTAGTTCGTAACCATTTTTTAAATGTTTTTTAATCCAAAAATCTTCGATAATTTGTCTAAGCATAGCGCCTCTTGGATGCCAGAGAATTAATCCGGGACCCACCTCTTCGTCAATGCTAAATAAATCTAATTTTTGGCCAATTATTCGATGGTCTCTTTTTTCCGCTTCTTTCTGTTTTTTCAAATAATCATCAAGCTCCTTTTTGACATTGAAAGCAACTCCGTAAATTCTCTGAAGCATTGGATTTTTTTCATCGCCCTTCCAATAAGCACCGGCTATTTTAGTCAATTTAAAAGCATCGGAATTTATTTCTTTAGCAGATTTAACATGAGGACCTTTACACAAATCAATAAAATCTCCGGATTTGTAAATAGTTGCGCTCTTGGTTTTCAACCCTTTAATTAGCTCAATTTTATATGGCTGTTTCAATTTTCTGAAAAACTCAATGGCTTTCTTTCTGGACATTAAGCTTCTTTCAAATTCAATATTTTGCTTAATCAATTCTCTCATTCGCTTTTCAATCTTGGGTAAATCTTCAGGAGTTAAACTTATTGGCAAACCTGCCTTGCCTGTCCGTCCGGAAGGCGGGCCGGTAGGCAGGTCGAAGTCATAATAAAAACCATTTTCAATACTCGGCCCAATACCAAATTTGGTCCCGGGAAATAAATCCTGAACCGCATGCGCCATTATATGACTCAAAGAATGTCGTATTGTGTTAGCTTTCTTCATAATTTTTTATTTCCTCGGCTCTATCGCAAAGGATTTTTAACTGGTCGTCCTTATTGCTCAATTTGCCAGAAATAGTTATAATTTTTCCCTCTTGCCAAATAATAGAATTCTGTTCAAGAATAGACGGGAAAACCAAAATTTCAATCTTCCCCGTTAAATCCTCTATTTCAACAAACAGCATTGGCTTGCCTATTTTAGTAATAAATTTCTTTATCGTATTTATTATACCAGCAATTTGAACCTTTTTACCAGTTTGATTTATATTAAGAGTTTTAATGCTAATTACATTTTTTTCTAAAAACGATTGATATTTATTTAAAGGATGCTCTGAAACATAAATACCTAATAGTTCTTTTTCCCAAATTAATTTTTCGCTCTCTTCAAATTCTACGTCTTTGCTCGGCGCTAAAACGAAAAGATTAGAAGAATCCGAAAGAATAGAATCAAAAAGAGTTGTTTGTCCATTAGCCTTTGCTCTATGAATTTCTCGAGAATAATTAAGCATTTTTTCTAAATTTACCAAAAGCTGATTTCGTTCGCCTAATTGGTCAAAGGCGCCTGCCTTAATTAAACTTTCAAAAGATTTTTTGTTAAAATTCTTTGATTCTACTCGATTAAGAAAATCACCGATTGATTTATAGCAGCCATTCTTTTTTCTTTCTTTAACAATTGCTTCGACGACGTTGAAACCAACATTTTTAATGGCTGCAAGGCCAAAGCGAATATTGTTATCTTGCACTAAAGTAAAACTTTCAAAACTTTCATTGATATCCGGCGGTAAAACATTAATTCTTTCTTTCTTAGCTTCGCCTACCAAAATAGCAATTCTATCAATATCATTTTGTTCGGAATTCATCAAAGAAGTCATAAACTCTGGAAGATAGTTGGCTTTAAGGTAGGCCGTTTGATAACCAATTAAAGCATAACAAGTCGCATGACTTCGATTAAATCCATAACGAGCAAAAGGCTCAATAAATTCCCATATTCTTTGAGCCGTTTGCCTGCTAATCTTATTTCTAATCATTCCTTGAATCATCTTATCTCTTTGCTCGTCAAGAAGTTTCTTGATTTTTTTACCTACCGCCTTTCTTAAAACATCGGCTTCTGACAAACTAAACCCTGCTAAATCTCGAACAATTTGTAATACTTGCTCCTGATAAACAGCGATTCCGTAAGTATTTTTTAAAATCGGCTCTAATTTTGGATGAACATAAGTTATTTTTTCTTTACCGTGTTTCCGAGCTATAAATCTAGGAATAAGTTCCATGGGTCCCGGTCTATATAGGGAAACCATTGCTATAATATCTTCAAGCTCTGAAGGCTTAAGTTGTTTAAGATATCGCTTCATTCCACTGCTTTCAAGTTGAAAAACGCCAGTGGTATTTGCCTCACGAAGCAGTTCAAATGTTTTTTTATCATTTAGGGGGATATTTTCTATTTTAATTTCCTTGTTTTTTAATTTCTTAACAAGTTTAATAGTATTTTCTATAATAGTTAAGTTTTTCAGTCCTAAAAAATCTACTTTCAAGAGACCTAAATCCTCAATGCTATGCATCTCATACTGAGTTACAATAGTTTCATCATCTCGAGAAGCTTTTTGTACGGGGGTATAATTATCAATTTTATTCTTAGTTATTAATACGCCACAGGCATGAGTAGAAGAGTGACGAGCCACTCCCTCTAATTTTTTAGCCAAATCAATAAGCCGTTTAGTTTGGGTATCGGTTTCATAACTTTCTTTTAACTCCGATACTTTTTGAAGAGCTTTTTTTAAAGAATATGAAAAAGGAATCATTTTTGCCAATTGGTCGCAAAATACATAAGGATAGCCTAATGCTCTACCTGCATCTCTTATCGCAGCTCTTGCTGCCATGGTTCCGAAAGTAATAATCTGAGCCATGTGGTCCCGTCCGTATTTTTGAGCAACATAATCAATAACTTCATTTCTTCTGGTATCAGCAAAATCTAAATCAATATCTGGCATGCTAATTCTATCTGGATTTAAAAATCTTTCAAAAAGAAGATTATATTTTATCGGGTCAATATTGGTAATGTTTAAAAGATAGGCAACAAGGCTTCCACCCGCGCTTCCTCGACCAGGACCAACTACTATTCCTTTTTCCTTTGCCCAATTGGCAAAATCTTGAACAATCAAAAAATAAGAAGCAAAACCGGTTTTTTTAATAACGCTAAGCTCATAATTCAAACGTTGCTTAATTTTTTGACTGATTTTTTTATATCTCTTCTCGATTCCCTTAAAACACAGCTCCCTTAAGTAATTATCGGCGGTTTTTCCTTTAGGTAAAGGAAAACAAGGAAGCTCGACTTTGCCTAATTTGATTTCTAAATTACACTGTTTTGCAATTTTTTGAGTATTTTTAATGGCTTCGGGAGTATCTTTAAATAATTTAATCATTTCTTCCTGGCTTTTCATAGAAAAATCATCATCCATCGTTAAATGATTTTCGTCTTCAATCGTATTATTGGTTTGGATACACATTAAAATTTCCTGAGCTTCGGCGTCTTCAGGATTTATATAATGCACATCATTGCTTGCTACCAGTGGTATGTTTGTCTTTTTAGAAATTTCTTTTAAATATTTATTTACTTTTTTTTGGTCCTCTAAATTATAGTGAGGCATTAATTCTAAATAAAAATTACCGGGACCAAAAATTTCCCGATATTCCAAGGCTATTTTTTCGGCACCCTTAATATCTCCGGCTAAAATCGTTTTCGGAATTTCACCGCTAATGCAGGCCGACATAGCTATTAGTCCTTCGGAATATTCTTTGAGAAGTCCTTTATCAACTCTGGGCTTATAATAAAATCCCTCCAGGTGAGACCTGGTGATTAAATGAATCAAATTCTGATAACCGATTTTATTTTTTGCCAGGACAACAAGATGCCATCTTTTTTTGTCAATATTCGGCCTCTTAAAATGTCTTCCTTCCGGAGCAATATAAAGTTCGGCTCCGATTATTGGCTTTATTTCCGCTTTCTTTGCTTTTTTATAAAATTCTATTGCCCCGTAAAGTACTCCATGATCAGTAAGAGCCAAGGAATCCATATTTAATTCCTTGGCTCTTTTAATAAGCTCGTCAATCTTTGCTAAGCCATCTAACAAACTATAATGACTGTGAACATGTAAGTGAGTAAATTTCATATTTCTATTATAAACTATTTTTGCAGATGTTTTGATAAATCAATAACTATATAGATATTTTGATAAATCAATGGCCAGAATAAAATAAAATTAGATATCTAAATTCTTTACTTTTTTAGCATGTGTCTGAATGAATTTTTTGCGAGGAGCAACTTCGCTTCCCATTAATATGTCAAAAATTCTATCGGCTTCACGCGCATTTTCGATTGTTATTTTTTTTACAGTTCTTTTTTCAGGATCCATAGTTGTTTTCCAAAGCTGATCGGGATTCATTTCGCCCAAACCTTTATATCTTTGAACATTTACTCCCTTAATTTTTTCTTGGGCTTCTTCGGTTTTCTTCTCGCCAAAATCTTTGGACTCAACTAAGTCCTCCTGTTTTTGTTTTGCGTTTAAAATAACCTTCTTTTTTAAATTTTCAACTATTTTATCTTTTTCTTCATCAGTGTATGTATATATTACTTCTTTTCCTTTTTGAATTCTATAAAGTGGGGGTTGAGCTATATAAAGATATCCATTTTCAATTATCGGAGCAAAATACCTATAAAACAATGTTAAAAGCAGGGTTCTAATGTGGGCACCGTCAACATCAGCATCAGTCATAATTATAATACGATGATAACGAAGCTTACTTATATCAAAATCTTCGGCAATAGCCGTGCCCAAAGCAATAATCAAAGCTTTAATTTCTGTTGAAGTAAGAATTTTATCTAATCTTGCTTTTTCAACATTTAAAATCTTCCCTCTCAAAGGCAGAATTGCTTGAAAATGACGGTCTCTTCCCTGCTTAGCGCTTCCACCTGCGCTGTCTCCTTCCACAATATATAATTCAGATTCTCCGGGATTGCGACTAATACAATCGGCTAATTTTCCCGGAAGCGCCATTCCATCTAAGATACCTTTTCTGATAACAGTTTCTCTGGCTACTTTAGCTGCTTTTCTTGCTTTGGCTGACAGAATACATTTTTCTAAAATTTTACGAGTATCGACAGGATTTTTTTCCAAAAATTCTTCGAATGCTTCCGCCATAATCGATTCAACCGCAGTTCTAGCTTCGGGATTTCCTAATCTAGATTTTGTTTGTCCCTCAAACTGGGGATCTTGTAAGTTCACGCTTATTGCAGCAGTAATTCCTTCTCGAACATCTTCTCCACTTAATTTTTCATCCCCTTTTAAAAACCCGTTTTTCTTTCCATAATCATTTAAAGTTCTGGTAAGGGCGGTCCGAAAACCCGTTAAATGCATTCCCCCTTCGCCGGTATTTATGTTATTAGCAAAACTAATTTCAAGGGGTTGAAGATCATTAGTGTACTGAAGGGCAATTTCCACCATTACATTATCTTTTTCTCTTTCAACATAAAAAATATTCTCGCCAGCAGTTTCTTGCTCGCGAACTAAATGTTTAATAAAAGAAGTGAGTCCTCCTTCAAAATAAAAAGTATAAATCTTAGAAACTTTTTTTTCCTCTCTCTCGTCTATTATTACAATTCTTACTCCCTTGGTTAAATATGCCTGTTGTCGTAAATGATCTAAAATTTTTCGCCAATTGAATTTTATTTCTTTAAAAATTTCTGGATCTGGTTCAAAAATTACAGTTGTTCCACTATCAGAGCAATTACCAATTTTCCTGACTTTGCTTTTTGCCTTGCCTCGGGAATATTCTTGAGCATACATTGAGCCGTTACGGCAAACCTCTGCTTTCATCCATTGAGATAGAGCATTTACTACCGAAACTCCTACTCCATGAAGACCCCCAGCAATCTTATATGACTTAGTGCC
>CAZYRO010000034.1:0-6894 GCA_964649435.1 uncultured Candidatus Saccharibacteria bacterium
ATGGATATTTACTAATAACTTCCTTGATCTTCTAATATTTGGACATTGAATGTCCAAATATTTATTTTTAAGATTTTTGTTGAAATTATAGAGAACTGTACTGACTCGTTTTCGGTCATTGAATTCAAATAAATCATGAATAAAACGAAAATAGTCTTGCGTATCAAGAAATATTTTTCGTTTATCTACTCCTCTATTTAAAACATGATAAATCTCTGACATAAGTATAAAAAATAAAAAAGGAGGTTTCCCTCCTTTTTTATTATAATCTAACTAATATTTGGACATTCAATGTCCAAATATTTAAATTAATGTATTTTGTGGATTTTTAATTCCTAAATGCTTGTAAGCTTTTTTAGTGACTATTCTTCCTTTTGATGTTCTGGCTAAAAATCCGACTTGCATTAAATATGGCTCGTAAATGTCGCTAATCGCATCTTTTTCTTCGCAAGTAGCCGCTGCAATAGAGTCTAATCCAACAGGTCCTCCTTCAAATTTTTCAATAATAGTTTTTAGGATATTGCGGTCAGCCACTTCTAACCCCATATTATCTATTTCTAACATATCTAACGCTTCTTTGGCAATATCTTCGGTAATAATTCCCTGACCCATTACTTGGGCATAATCGCGAACTCGTTTTAGAAGTCGATTGGCTACTCGGGGAGTAAACCTTGCTCTTTGGGCAATTATTTTAATTCCTTCTGATTTGCTTTTTATTTGTAAAATTTCACTTGATCTTTTAAGAATTTTTTCAATATCTTGAGGAGTGTAAAAATTGAGTTGATAAGTAGCGCCAAAACGATTTCTCAAAGGGGAAGAAAGCATTCCAACTCGTGTTGTAGCGGCTATTAAAGTAAATCGAGGAAGTTTTAATTGAAGAGTTCGGGCTGAAGGCCCTTTTCCAATAATAATATCCAGCTTATATTCTTCCATTGCGGGATAAAGAATTTCTTCAATAAGTTTATTAAGGCGGTGAGCTTCATCAAAAAATAAAACATCCCCCTCTTGAAGATTTGTTAAAATGGAAGCTAAGTCGCCAATTTTTTCAATTGCCGGACCAGAAGTAATTTTAATATTAGCCTTTAATTCTTTAGCAATAATATAAGCTAAAGTTGTTTTACCCAATCCGCTTCCGCCGTAAAGTAAAATATGGTCTATTGTTTCATCTCTTTGCCTGGCAGCCTCAATTAAAATTTTAAGATTATTTTTAACTTTTTCTTGACCAATATACTCTTTAAAATTTAAAGGGCGGAGAGTGGTGTCTAAATTTTTATCTTCTTGTTGTGGCCTTGGATCTGTGTACATATCTTGACATTTTTTATTTAATTTGTTATAATGGTATGTTAGTAAGGAAATTAATTTTCCTTTTGGTAATCTGTGGGCAATAAGGATGCAATATATCTTTTTGATGTTTCTGTATTCTCTGGAATTTTTCTTAGCTTCGGGTATCTTGGTTCTTTCCTTGCTGAAAGTTTTACTGAGGTATTCCTCAGAAAAACTCCAAGCTTTTGGTTCCCAAGCCAGAGTCGTATTGCCTACAGATTAGTGGAAGGAATTTTTTTATATTCCCAACACTCTCTCTACTTCTTCTAATGTAGTAATCTTGTTTAATACTTTAAAAATAGCGTTTTGTTTCATTGTTATCATTCCTTTTTTTACTGCCGCTTCCTGGATTTCAACTATTGATGGAGATTTACTGATAAGTTTTTCCATTTCTCTGTCAATAGTAAACAATTCCATTATTGCTATTCTGCCCTTGTATCCGATTAGATTGCATTTTTTGCATCCCTTACCGGGCTTTAAAATAGTCAAATTTTTATCCAATTTGGGATATCCGGCTTTAATATTTGATGGAATAGTTTCTAAGATTTCTTTTAAATTATTTAGAAGTTTGTTGTCTGGCTTATATTTTTCGGCACAGTCCGGACAGACTCGACGAACTAATCTTTGAGCAATAACCAAATTAAGAGCGGGTGGAATTAAAGAAGGATTAACTTTCATATCAATAAGTCGAGGAATTGCTCCAGCCGCATCATTGGCGTGAAGAGTGGTGAAAACCAAATGGCCAGTCAGGGCCGCGTGAATAGAAGTTTCTGCAGTTTCATTATCTCGAATTTCACCTAAAAGAATAATATCGGGGTCTTGTCGCAATATAGCTCTCAAACCAATGGCAAAAGTATATCCTTTATCTTCTCTAATCTGTGTTTGTTCTATTCCTTCAAGATGATATTCAATAGGATTTTCTAAGGTTATTACTTTTATTTCGGGATTGCTAACTTTCTTTAAAAAAGCATAAAGAGTGGTTGTTTTTCCCGAGCCGGTTGGTCCGGTATTAATAATCATTCCGTTCGGTCTCTTTAATTCTTTGCTAACTATTTCTAAAGCATATTTTTCCAACCCCAAATCCTCAAGTTCTAAGCCGATTGTATTTGGGTTTAAGATTCTTAAAACTATATTTTCCCCATAAGCAGCTGGAATAATTGAAGTTCTTATTTCTACCTCTTGCTCATTCATTGCAATACTGAAACGACCATCTTGAGGAGTGTTATGAATATTAATTTTTAGTTCGGATAGTATTTTCACTCGAGAAAGAATAGAGTTGTATAAGCTGATTGGTAAATCAATTATATCCCGCAGAATTCCATCTATTCGAAATCTTAATCTTATTTGTTTTTCTTCTGCTTCAAAATGAACATCTGAAGCATCTGTTCCCAGGCCTCCCGCAAGAATTATTTCCAATATTTCAGTGACACTCATTTTTGATGCAGTTTCTAATTTATTTTTAACATCTTTAAAAGTGTCTATTTCTTCTTGAATCTTACCTAATTTTTCTGACGTAATTTTTACCTCTTTGGTTATTTTTTTTCGTTCTTTTTTAGTTTGTTTAAATTGATTCCAAGCTTTTTCAAGGCTTGACTTGGATACTATAAAGATTTCAAAAATAAATCCTTTATTTTTTAATTCTTCTAAAAGTTTTTTAGTTTTTTCGTTATTCGGGTCTTTAACAGCAATTTTGAGAGTCTTGCCAAATTTCTTGAGAACAATAGCTTCGGACTCTTTCGTTTTTTCTAAGGGAATTATTCCAAAATTAGAAGGATTAATCGAAACAAAACTCAAATTTAAATAAGACAACTTTAGACTAGAAGCGATTTTTTTTGTTTTTTCCTCCTCTTCTTCTCGGTGAATTATTTTTATTTTAGATTTGGTTTTATTGTTCATAACCTTTTATAGGATATCTTACATTTCTTCTTCTGTTAAATCCAACATCCATTTTTTTGCTTCATTTAAAGTTTTATTTCCTGTTTCCCAGAGCAAATTATCGCCCTGTTTTATCCCGGTTAATTTATGAATTAATTTTTTAAGAAATTCTGAATTTGAAGAATGAATAATTCCTTTAATTTTTTTGTCCGAGGGCCAAATTAAAAAGCCTATTTTCATTTCTGGAAAAGTTGTTTTTATTTCTTCGAAAATTTGAGAAAGATATTCTGGCGTGGTATTTGTTTTTTGAAAATCTTCTTGTTTTATCTCGCCCCAAACTATTTTTTTCTCTTGGTTCCAAGATAATTTATGCAAAATTCGTCCCCAAAGACGGAGAAAATTAAGAGATTTTGTTTTATAAAAATATCGAACGATTTTTTGCTGATCGCCGCCCCTGTTAATTAGTAAAGCGGCATTGTTAAAAGTTCGAGGATTGGTTTTAGGAGATTGAAAATTATTAGTAGCATCTATTAATCCGGCTAATATCCATGTGGCGATTTTTTTATCTAGTAGGTTTCTATCCAAAAAATCTATCAGATCCATTACGATTTCCGAAACCGAGCTTGAAGTAATATCAATTAAGTTTATCTCTCCGAAATTTTCATTTGCTATATGATTATCAATATTAATAACCGGAATTTCGAAAAATAGCTTCGGATTGTATTCAAATGGCTTGCCTAAATTTTCAAAATCCCGGCTGTTAATTGTAAAAATAAGATCAAAAGGGTGAGACGAGCCAAGTAGAATCTCTTTTTCTTCAATTTTCTTTTTAGCGTTGAGATATATATGTAATAAATCTTCTTTTTTCTCATAATAAAGATTATTTATATGATTCCCGGGGTTTTTAATAGATAAAACAAATTCCCTTTCTTGAAATTTGTCTTGAGAAAGGGAATTTATCTTTGGTAAAAACTCAAATTTTTTAGGCAATTCTTCGGGAATAACAAATTGAACGTTCTTACCTGCTTTTTTAAGAACGCTTGTAAGGGCTAAAGCGCTTCCCAGGGCATCCCCATTAATATTTTCGGGGGTAGCTATGAGGATATCATTGCTTTTGTTAATTAGCTTAGATGTTTGTTGTTTTGCAGTTTCCATAGTTATCTATTTATACTAGAGCAATATTCAAAAAGGGTCAACTGCTTGAATGTGAATAAGTATAATAGACTTTTTTTATAGCTTAAAATCTGATAAGATGAAGATGATGGTGAAAATTATAAGTAAAAGCGAAGCTCAGACTAAAAAGGTGGCGGGATTGTTGGCTCAGGAAATTATAAAAAAACCGTTAAAAACTAATGGCGCTGTATTGATTGGCATGGAAGGAGAGCTTGGTAGCGGAAAGACTATGTTTGCTCAGGGATTTGCCAAGGAACTTGGTATCCATCAACGTATAACCAGTCCTACTTTTGTTTTAATTAAAAAATACAGAAATTTATATCATATTGACTGTTATCGTCTTAATAAACCAAAAGAACTTTTGAATTTAGATTTTAAGGAGATTATTAGCAATCCTAAAAACATTATTCTTATAGAATGGGCAGAAAAGGTAAAGAGTATATTACCAGATGATATTATTTGGATTAATTTCGAGGTAGTTAGTCCAAGAGAGAGAAAAATCATTATCAATTCCTAATTACTAATTCCTAATTTCTAATAACCAAAAATTTTAGACATATGAAAAGACTAGTCCTTATAGACGCTAATGCCTTAATCCATCGCGGCTATCATGCTCTTCCTCCCCTAACCACCAAAAAGGGGGAGCTTGTTAATGCTGTTTACGGTTTCAGCGCCATACTTTTAAAAGTTTTAAGAGAATTAAAACCGAATTATATAGTTACTGCCTTTGACTTACCCCAACCAACCTTTCGTCATTTAGAATATGAAGAATATAAAGCTACTCGTCCAAAAACACCCGAAGAACTTGTTCGGCAATTTCCAATAGTAAAGCAGGTTGTTCGAGCTTTTGATATTCCTATTTTTGAAAAAGAAGGATTTGAAGCCGATGATATTATAGGAACTATTACCAAAAAAACCGGTAAGGACATAGAGGATATTGTAGTAACCGGCGATTTGGACACTCTTCAATTAGTGGATGCGAATACAAAAATTTATACTCTCAAAAAAGGTATAAATGATACTATTATTTATGATGAAAAAGCAGTAAAACAAAGATTTGAATTTGAACCGGAAAGACTTATAGATTTCAAAGGGTTAAAGGGTGATCCTTCAGATAATATTCCCGGCGTGCCCGGCATAGGGGACAAAACGGCAATAAATCTTATTAAAAGATTTGGAACTATAGAAAATCTATATAAAAAACTGGAAAAAGATAAAGTTAAAGATATTCCCGAAAGTCTAAAAAAGAAATTATTGGAAAATAAGGAGCAGGCTGTTTTTAGTAAAAAGTTAGCAACTATTAGATATGATGTTCCTATAAAATTTAATTTAGAAGATTGTCGCGTAGAAACTTATGATTATCAAAAAGTTGTAAAACTTTTTCAGGAACTTGATTTTAAAAGTTTAATTGGAAGGCTGCCAAGCCAGCAGTTGGCTCTATGAAGAATAAATTTAAAGATATTGAGAAAGCCTATAAGGACAAAATACTTTCCAAAAAAGTTTACGAATTAGAAAAAGAATTGGCGCCAGTTTTAGAAAGAATGGAAAAAGTTGGAATAAAATTAGATATTGCTTTTTTACAAGCTCTTTCTAAAAAATTAAATACCCGGCTTCAAAATCTCGAAAATAAAATTTATAGATTAGTTGGTCTAAAGTTTAACATTAACTCTTCTCAACAGCTTTCCGAGATTTTGTTTGAAAAATTGGAGATTTCTATTAATGGACTTAGGAAAACGCCCGGAGGAGTGATTTCTACTGCTGCATCCGAACTCCAAAAACTTAAAGGAAAACATCAACCTGCCTGCCTTGCCGGCAGGCAGGCAGGAATAATAGATTTGGTTTTGGAGTATCGCGAATTAATGAAATTAAAGACCACCTATGTTGACACCTTGCCAAGATTGGTCGATAAGAAAAAAAGAATTCATACCATTTATGATCAGTTGGGAACAACTACCGGTCGTCTTTCTTCTTCTGGTCCAAATCTTCAAAATATTCCTGCTCGAGGCGAATGGGGCAGGGAGATTAGAAAGGCTTTTATTCCTGAAAGAGGATATAAATTATTTTCGGCCGATTATTCTCAAATTGAACTCCGTGTTGCTGCCTGTTTAGCTAAAGATAAGAAAATGCTGAAGGCCTTTAAAGAGAATCAGGATATTCATAAAATTACGGCCGCAGAGGTGAATAATATTTCTTTGGCACAAGTAACGCCTAAAATGCGCCATCAGGCAAAGTCTCTTAATTTTGGGGTGCTTTACGGAATGAGCGTGAATGGTTTTGCCGAAGCTGCAGGGATTTCTATGGATAGGGCAAAAGAATTTATTCAAGAATATATGAATGATTTTTCCGGTATTACTAAATATATTGAAGAGACAAAAAGAAAAGTTAAGGAAAAAGAGTATGCAGAAACTATTTTAGGAAGAAGGCGTTATTTGCCGCAAATTAATTCTTCTGATTTTCGTCTTCGTCGGGCATCTGAAAGAATGGCAATCAACATGCCAATTCAAGGAACAACTGCTGATATTA
>CAZYRO010000035.1:0-6850 GCA_964649435.1 uncultured Candidatus Saccharibacteria bacterium
TTTTTTGCTTTTCAGGCCAAGCTCTTCTTCAACAATATTTTCAATTGGTAAACCATGGCAATCCCAGCCCCATTTTCTTTCTACGTGATAACCCTGCATTGTTTTATAGCGAGGAACAATATCCTTCATTAGGCTGGCTACGATATGCCCATAATGAGGCGTGCCAGTAGCAAAAGGAGGTCCATCATAAAACACAAAATCCCCCTTTTTACCCTGAGCTTGTCGAATGGGTTTCTTGAGGGATTTTTCAAAAATTTTATTCTTCTGCCAAAATTCCAATATTTCTTTTTCTATTTTTGATATATTCATAAATATTAACTATATTTTATATGGTACCATACAAAATTTCAAGATAAAAGAGCAGGTTTTTTGACCTGCTCTTATTAAATCAATTTTAATTTTTATTCTTCTTTGTATCCTCTGGAAAAAGCTTTCTTTTTGTAGGGCTCAATAAATTTTTTAAGTTTATTTATTGAAAAATCCATAGGACAAAACATTCTTGAATAGATTATTTTAGCAATAATGTTTAACGCCTCATTGAAATTATTTACTGATGCTTCGTTATTATCAGCAGAAATTTTTCCTCCCGCTTTTTCTAAAAGTTCGTCGTCACAATTGGGAATTTCCTTAATTTCGCTTAAATGAAAAATCAAATCATCCAATTCCTCTAGAGTAAGAAATTCCATCATAATAACTAAATCTTCTTTCCATGCCTCGTCAAAATTTCCTATACCGCCTTTCTTTAATTCATATAATTGACTCATAATTACCTCCTAAAATATCAAAGAACTATAACGTCTTATTATACCACTTTAAAAATTCTTGTCAATCCTATGGCCCATAATGGGGTGTGCCAGTGGCAAAAGGCGGACCATCATTGTTCATAATTCTTTAACTATGCCCTGCAAAACTATTAATGGATTTTCATGACTTATAATAAGAATCTTTTTATTTTTATATTTTTTACTAATTTATCATACAAAAGCCCAAGTTTAAAGAGCAGGTTGTTGGCCTGCTCTTAGTTTGAAACTTTAACCTATTACGAACCGATATTTATCTGGTATTTAAAAGGTCTTTAGTCCTTAAAACGTCTCTAAGGGCCTCTCTTTTGGCTTTTTTATTTTTTGCCTTATTAAGTTCCTTAATTTCATCGAGTTTATTTACTGCCCATTCCTTAGTCCACTCTTTAAGCAAAGCAGGATCTGTGCCCGATAGAGCATCAATAACACTGGCAATTTTCATGTCTATTTCTTCTCTGATTTCAGCAATCTTTTTGCTTTTGAACCATTGTTTTGTTTTTTCTAATTTTTCAGAAACCCTTCTCACGAAAACTATAAAACCATGGAACTGACTGACGAGCTTTTCATTTTCTTTTTGTAATACTTCCAGTTTTCCTTCCTTTTCTTCTGCCTCGTCATATTGAGCCATGATCTTTTCGGAAATCGGGTCTAGAATTTTAGCGGCTAATGGATTTGCAGATTTCACTCTCTGATTAAAAACTTCAAGGCTCTCCAAAATAAATTGGGCTTTTTCATGCCACGAATTCTCAAATTTCATTAATATGTCTAGCATTCTTTCCCAATAGGGTTGCATACCATG
Source organism: uncultured Candidatus Saccharibacteria bacterium (assembly GCA_964649435.1). Classification (GTDB taxonomy): domain Bacteria; phylum Patescibacteriota; class Minisyncoccia; order RBG-13-40-8-A; family JAUWHN01; genus CAZYRO01. The sequence goes on from CAZYRO010000035.1 coordinate 1,600, forward strand.
CGCCGAGAGAAGGATTTCTTCTTTACAATCTTCGGAGTTCACAGATAGCCAGATTTCTGTTCTTTGTATGACTGGATAATGTTGGAGTTTTACCCTCCAAGTATTATACGGTGAAAATGTCTTTATGCCACATTCATAACGCGTTTCTAAATCTAAAATTGTTTCTGAGATTCCCGGCGTTTTTTTTGTTTCGTCCGATAAGTTATCTATTGACCAGTAGACGATCGGTGCATACAATTCTTCGGTGATCCATGCTTTTTTAACAAGCAGCTTGGCCGCTTCTTTTATTGCTTTATTTTCCTTTTTTTCTTTTTCTTCCTTTGCGCTCATTGCGCCCTCCTTTTTTTACGACTTGTCACCCTATAGGCAACCCGCCCAAAAACCGATTTTATGTGAAATTACCATTTAAGGTCAAAATCGGCAATGCCAAAAAATCAATTAAACCATATACCACCTCCTTTTGTCGTTTTAAGTTCTAAAAGAACTTAGATTTTATTGTAGCAATTTAAAAAACCCTGTCAATAGTTAATCCTAAACACGCTTTACATTTTTTCCGGCGCTTCTATCCCTAATAAATTCAAGCCATTTTTTAAAACAATAGTTGCAGCTTTAATTAAAGCTAATCGAGCTAATCTAACGTCCTTTTTAGCTTTAAGCACTGGGAATTTTTCGTAAAAAGTATTAATTAAACTGGCTAAATTATAAAGATAATTAGCTAAAAGATTAATTTGGAACTTCTCGCCCGCTTCTTTGACAATCTCTGGAAATTTAATTAATTCTTTTAAAATTTCTAATTCTTCCTTCTCTTTTAAAAATTCTGGTTTAAAAGCGCTAAACTTACCAGCTTTTCGTAAAATGCTTCGCAAGCGAACATAGCTATATTGGAGATAAGGCCCAGAATTACCTTCAAAACTCAACATTTTTTGCCAGTTAAAAACAATATCGGTTTGGCGATTTTGAGAAAGATCATTGTATTTTATTGCTCCCACTCCGATAATTTTTGCTGTTTTTTTTCGCTCTTTAGCAGATAATTTAGGATTTTTTTCCTTAATAATTTTATCGGCTAATTCAATTGCTTTATTTATCAATTTTTCTGCGCCAATGAATCTACCAGCCCGGGTAGCTAATTTTTTACGATTCTCGTCTAAAACCAAGCCAAATTTTATATGATGAAGTTTGTTATAAGAAATATAATTCAAAAGTTCAGCAGAATGAAAAAGTTGTTCAAAATAAAGCGCCTGCTCGTTGCCAACTACATAAATTATTTTCTCCAGTTTATACTTTTTCACTCTGTAGCTTATGGTTGCCAGATCTCTGGTTGAATAAAGCGTGGCTCCATCGGCTTTTTGAATCAAAAATGGGATTAGATTAAACTTATTTAAATCAATTAAGAGTGCTCCGAGAGAAACAAAAGCTTTATTTTTTTTCTTGGCATCCGCAATGATTTTTTTTGCATCTTCTCTGTAAAAACTTTCACCAAGCGCTAAATCAAATTTTACCCCTAAAAGTTTGTAAATTTTTTTGAATTCTTTCAGGGATTTTTCTTTAATAATTTTCCAAATTTCCTGATTCTCTTTGTTTCCTTCTTCTAATTTTTTGAATTCTTCTCTGGCCCATTCCTCTAAGCGATATTTTGGATCTTTTTCCATTTCTTTATTGAATTTTATGTAAATATTCAGCATCTCGTCTATAGAAAGTTTCTTAATTTCAGAAATTTCAAACTCGCTCTTATAACAACCAGCAATAATAATGCCAAATTGTGTTCCCCAATCGCCTAAATGGTTGTCACTAATGGTTTTGTAGCCCAAAAATTTATAAATATTATAAATTGCCTGACCAATAATAGTTGATCGCAAATGACCAACATGCATTGGCTTGGCGATATTGGGCGAAGAATAATCAATAATTACTGTTTTATTCTTGCCAATGTTAACCTCGCCAAATTTTTCTTTTTCTTTAAGAATTTCTTTAACCTGCTTTTGCAAGAATTCTGGTTTTAAAAAGAAATTTATAAATCCAGGAGGAGCTACCTCGACTTTATCTAGGAATTTTGAATTTTGAATTCCTGCCTTGCCGGCAGGCAGGCCTGCCTTGCCGGCAGGCAGGTTGAATTTTGAAACTAAATCTTTTGCTATTTGCATAGGGTTCTTTTCTAATCTCCTAGCTAAAATTAAAGCGACATTGGTAGCATAATCGCCATAACTTTTTTCTTCGGGAACTTCAACAGCAAAATTAATTTTTTCTTTTATATTTTTTTGTATTAAATTTTTTATTTGATTTTTGATATGCATATCTTTAGTTTAGCTTTAAATCATGTTAATGTAAACTTATGAAAACCTTCGCCCTAAACAAGCGCGCAAAATACGATTATGAAATACTCGAGACATTTGAGGCAGGTTTGGTATTAAAAGGATATGAGGTAAAGTCAATAAAAACCGGTCATATTAGTCTAAAAGGCGCCTATGTGATAATAAAAAATAATGAGGCCTATCTAATTAATTCCAGTGTTCCTCCTTATCAACCTAAAAATATTTCTGAAGATTACGATCCTAATAGAACCAGAAAGCTCCTTCTTCACAAAAAAGAAATCAAATCCCTTTTAGGTAAAAGCAAGGAAAGAGGATTGACATTAGTGCCTATTAAAATGTATACTAAAAAAGGTAAAATTAAGCTGGAGCTTGGAATCGGCAAGGGAAGAAAAAAGATAGATAAAAGAGAAGTTATCAAAAAACGCGAAACTAAAAGGGAAATCGAAAGAAAATTAAAAGAAAAATAGGGGGATGATTGGCTTCGATGAAAACACTCTCTTTAACATGCAGATCGAGGTTGGTTAACTCGTTAAAAACCAAAAAGATAACTGCAAAACCAAACTTTGCAATGGCTGTTGCTTAACTGCTCAGCCCATCTTATTCGCTAATTCTCAATAGGCGAATTAAGGTGCCATAGTATTGAGATAAGTAATCTATTTGCTTTGAATAGATTATTGAAACAAAAGAAGCTAAGTTTTTTCAAGTTTTTCTTGTTTTTCATTGAAGAAACCGAACATTTAAACAGGATATATCTGTAGATGTGTTTTAGGGTTATTTTTCAGACGCGGGTTCAATTCCCGCCATCTCCATTCGATTTAGGACGCTAAATAAATAATAATTAATCTTAAATCTATACGAAGATCATTTTTTAAAAAACCGAATAAAAGAAAATTTATTAGGGTAAATGAGCAAATAAGAATTCCCGAAGTGCAAGTAGTTGATGAAACTGGAAAAAACCTGGGGGTTTTAGATACTTATAAAGCAATTAGAATGGCTCAAGAACACGGCTTGGATTTGGTAGAAATAGCTCCGACGGCAAAACCGCCTGTTTGCAAAATAATGGATCTCGGAAAATATAAGTATCAACAAGCCAAGAAAGAACATCAACGAAAAACCAAACAAAAAATAATTGAGATAAAGGGTATAAGAATTGGATTTTCTACTTCTTCTCATGATTTAGAGCACAAAGCTAAACAAGCAGGAAAATTTCTGACCGAAGGGAATAAAGTAAGAATTGAAATTAAGCTAAAGGGAAGAGAAAAATCTCATCAAGATTTAGCCAAAGAAAAATTAAATATTTTTTTAACATTAATCCCTGTAAAACATAAGGTAGAGGAAGAACCAAAAAAAAGTCCAATAGGAATGACAATGACTATAACAAAAAGCTAAGTTTCGCTAATAAGAAACTAATTTAAACTAATATAAAGCGAATTTTAAAATGACGAAACTTAAGACCAATAAATCAATAACCAAAAGATTTAAAATCACCAAAAATAAAAAGGTGCTTTTTCGTCCTATGCACCAGGATCATTGTAATGCTAACGATTCTGGAAATGAGACTCGTCGAAAACGAGGAATAAAACGGCTAAGGGGAACATTAGCTAAAAAGATAATTATTAGAAATTAGTTATACAGAAAATTGAAATTAGTAATGTAAACTGGAAAATAACTATGACTCGAGTAAAACGCGGCGTCCAAAAACGCAAAAGAAAAAAGAAAATAATTAAAGAGGCAAAGGGATATAAATGGGGCCGAAAATCAAAATATCGCGCTGCCAAAGAAGCATTGATGCACGCCCGAACTTATGCTTATCGCGACCGCCGAACAAAAAAGCGGAATTTTCGTCGACTCTGGCAAATCCGAATAAACGCTGCCTGCCGAGAACAAGGAATTTCCTACAGTAAATTCATTAATGCTTTAAAGAAAAATAAAATAGAATTAGATAGGAAAATTTTAGCAGATTTAGCAAAAAATCATCCGGAAATTTTTAAAAAGATTGTTGAAAAAGTAAAGTAACTTTAAAAAACCCCGCCTTCGGCGGGGTTTTTTAAAAATCTATTTCTTCTTCTTTTTTGTATATTTCTTGTGCAATTTATCTATCTGCTCAGTTATTACACCTTCAGCTATGGCTCCGATTTTCTTTAGTTCAGCTTGCACCTTTTCGTTTTCCAAAAGTTTCTCTACTTTCTCGGTTTTCATTAGTTTGTGAATTGCGCCATAATACAAAAGACCTTTCAACAATCTCTTTTTTCTTTTCTGCCAGACAAAAATGTAAATGCCAAAAATCACAATAAGAATTGGCCACCATCTCCAAATCGTTATGCTGAGTACTCCCAAATTAGTCAGCAGAGCTAAAAGACCAATAACTATTAAAAGAATTGGGAGAAAAATAAATTTGTGATGATAAAAAAACATATAATTATAATGCAAATCTACAAATGATATGCGAATGCTTCAAATATTCGCGCTATTCGAATAAAGATTTGTATCATTCGAATTATATACTTACTCGACCTTGTATTTTAATTATATCACTAAATATCAAAATTCCCAAATAATCACAATCCTGACTTATTCCCTTTTGCTCTTTTTATAAACTCGTCTCTTAATTTTTCAGCTGTGTATTTATCAAGTCCTGGCAATCTGCCTTCGCTGCCAAAACCCTTAAAACCTCTTCCGCTATAACCTCCAGCAGCGCCATAACCAGCAGTTTGAATTTGAAGATCGCTCAATCCTAAAATTCTGTCTAAAATCCCCCGATAAATATCAATATTCTGAATTCGTTCGTAGGGAATAGAAATATACCTTTTGAAAATCACTCCTCTTTCTGCCCTATAAGAATCTTCGGTCAGTTGATAACGCCAAAAATGCCAGCTTAATCGAGCCCAGATATAGCTTATAACAATAAATAAAAGAATAACTATTAATGCTATTCCTGCGAT
>CAZYRO010000036.1:0-6846 GCA_964649435.1 uncultured Candidatus Saccharibacteria bacterium
ATCTCTTTCCGGCTGGATGTTTCTCCCCTAACAAAAAAGCTGTTAATGGGTGCATGCCGGCTGTAGTAAAAAGTACTGTCGGATCATGCTCTGGAATTAAAGAAGCACCCGAAATAACGGCGTGTCCTCTTTTTTTAAAAAAATCTAAAAATTTTTTCCTCAATTCAGAAGAATCCATCATATTCATTTTATCCTATTAAAAAATTTAAATCAATAAATCTAAAAAGGCGGAGGACTGTCCTCCACAAATTACCCATGAATTCACTAGTGGCTAAATTTAGGTGTATCTATCAGCCACCACTGAAGCAGCAAAAGCTTCGGGTTTAATTTTAACGTTAAATCCACTACCTCTAATCATTCCGACGACTTCTTTAATCATTGCTCGAGTAGGTCCGTTATTTCCTATATCAACATGAATTTCTAGTTCATTGATAAAAACAAGTTTCTTGTCTAACCCAATCATTGGATTATTTTCTAATTTTTCAATGGCTTCTCTAATAGATTGCCCCGCGCTAAGCGACATGTGATTATTTTCGAGTTCTTGCTCTAATAGTGCCTGAGTTAGAGCTAGCGATAGAGTTGCTTCTTTATAAATTCTATTTCTCAAATCCAAAACCTGCTTATCATAACTTCTCAGCCAAAAATATCGGCCGCCTTTTCGGATTCGATGAATAACAACGACACTGACAAAATCAACCCCCTTTTCTCTTTTTTCGGAATCAGTTCCAATAACTATTTTGTATTTAGATTCTAAATCTTCATTTCTGTAATTTATCAATTCGTTAACTACTTGCTTAAGAGTTAACATTCCCTTGGTTGGATTTCTAAATTGGCCGTTCTTTATTAGATTTTTTAAATCATCTATATTCGTCATATAAATTTATTTGCTTTATTCGCAACTACCCGAAGCTGATTCTCCTGTACTGTTTAAAGATTGAGAGCATTCTTTTGGAGCAGAAGTAAACGCCGAACAAATTCCCTCTTTATAAGCTTCAGAAGTTCTTGCTCCTGTGTATTCTACCTCGTTTATTATCAACTGAGGAGAACCATTAACTCCGTATTTTTTATTTAATTCTGCTTCTTGAGCCAAAATACTCAAAGATTCATTTTTCTGACAGGTTTTTATTTCTGTAGTATTCATCCCAAGCTTCTTGGCGGTATTTTCCCAACAAGAGTCAACATCCTGGTAGTTGCAATCATTATTTATCGCTTTTATAAAATCCCAAAGCTTATCTTTTTGGTATTTTTGGACACATAGTTCTCTGATATCCTGATTAAGTTCCTGAATCCCATGCATAGAGCAATATTTCTCATCTTGTGAAAAACAATAATCTTCTGCTGGCGCATCATATCCCTGAGCCCTCAGACTATTGGCATAATCAGAATAAATTACATAATGAAGTTCAATATCTGCTTTATCTTTTAAGAGTTCTGCCACTGGAATCATTAATTCTTCGGCTTGATTGCCATAGGAACAAAAACTCATAACAAATAGTTGAATTTGGGGAATATCTGTTTTAAGAAATTCTGATTCTTCTAATCCCTCCGAAGTGTTTGAGGCGGGAATTTCTTCCGGAATTTCTGTGCCTTGCGGAAATAAAATCTTTCCGTCTTTGCTTATATAGAACATATATTCTTCGTTTTCAATGTTTATACTAATTTTATAAAGTCCGCTTTCTTCGGTTATTTCCGATAAGGAAGCAACGGTTTGTCCATTTAGAGCAACAGCGTTAATAAAATTTATTGCTTTTTCAGAAGCGTCTTCCGGCGATAAAGCTCCTGGAATTTCTTTTTTGCCAATCTGATATAATCCTCCTGCAATCGCAAGTCCCACTATTATGATTGATAAAGGAATTAAAAATTTAGTTATATTTTTAATCATATTATTAATTTTAATTAATTATTTATTATTTATTCTCTATTTTAACTTAAGTAAAAAAAATAGTCAAGTTACAGATTAATAAAATATTCCCCGGTAAAATGCCGGAGAATATTTTATCTTGGAATTTGCTGACAATTCCATCTAATAAGATTTTGGGTCACCCATCCCTATATTATATTTACAATATGCAAAATCAGGTTCCCGCCCTCTTCCCTCTTTACTTAACAGGAGGCGATAGGAGATTTAAATATTCCCCTGTTAAACAAAGCTCACCAAGAAATCAAATTAAAAAGACAGATTAATAACTTCAACTACACAACTTAGGGATAGAGTCGAAGGCATTAACCTGCCCTTTCCTTTCCAGCCGTCTGGAAAAAAATTTTGATTTTTAAAAAGTGCTTTGCCTTACATTTTTAGAATACAATATTAATTACCCGCATGTCAAGAACTATTGTTAACAATCTGTTAATAAGTTATCCACAAAAAGAGCGAGCATCTCCTATCGCTCTCCCTTAATGCCCGCTCTTTTTATTCCATACTTTATCATATATTATCATTTCAAAAATTAATGTCAAGCCCTTGATAGATTTTTACTGCTTATAATGAATTAACGAGTGAATTGGATAACCTTTTAATTTTCTTCTCCCTTTTAAATAATCGAGTTCTATTAAAAAAACAATGCCAATTATTTTACCGCCGAGCTTTTCAATTAAATCTATTGTTGCTTTTATTGTTCCACCTGTAGCTAAAATGTCATCAATTATTAAAATTTTTTCTCCGGATTTTATAGCATCTTTATGCACTTCAAGAATATTGGTTGTATATTCTAAAATATATTTTTTCCAAATTTTTCTATAAGGAAGTTTTCCCTTTTTTCGAATTATAGCCAGCCCCCTTTTCAATTTATAAGCAACAGCGGATGACAAAAGAAATCCTCGCGCATCAATGCCAACTATTATATCCGGCTTGTTTTTTAAATAGGACTTAGCCAATCTATCTATTGTTAAGCCAAATGCTTTTTTATCCTGTAAAAGAGGAGTAATGTCTTTAAAGCTAATCCCTTTAATGGGAAAGTTAGGAATTTCTCTGATTTTTGATTTAAGATTCATAAATTTATTGTAAATTAATGCAATTGCTCGGCATATTCAGCAATATTCATACAGTGATCGGAAATTCGTTCAAAATTAATTAATATATCATTAAATATAGTACCAGCCGTTGACAGACAAACCCCTTTATAAAATCTTTCTAAATGTCCTTCTCTTGCCTGCCTAACGGTCCGATCTACTTCCTCTTCTCTCTTATAAACAGCGGTTATTCTGTTTTTAGAACTTTTCTTTATTAAGAAACAAGCATCTTCAATGTTGCTGGTTACTAAGTTTTGAATTTTGGTTATTTGCTTTTTGGCTTCTCCTGAAAAATAAGCTTTCCCCAATTTTTTGTATTCTGCTAAATGAGCTAAATTAGTTACATGGTCTCCCATTCTTTCAATATCGTCAACCATTGAAGAATAACAAAACAATTTTGTTATTTCTTTTTTAGAGAGTTGTAGTTTGGAAATCTCATCTAAATATGCCATTATTTCTTTTTGCAAATTATTAATAACCAAATCAATATAAAATATAGCTCTCATTGATGACTTATTAAATTTAGAAATTAATTTAATAGCTTCTTTATAATTTTTTTGGGCCAACATCATTTCTCTCTCCAGCTCTTTAACTACCGCATTAAAAGCTTCTTTGGAATTATGAAGATATTTTTTATTCAGCCATTCCGGCCAAAGAGGCAAGATTTTTTCTTTGCCGGGAATTATTCTTCTCATAATAGAAGCAAAGGGTTTAAGTAAAAAAACAAAAATTGCAACTATAATAAGACTTAATAAAAGGTGTCCGGTAGCAATTTGTTGAGCAACATTACTGGTAAAAGATTTCAAAAGAGAAATGAAAAATGGCAGAAAGGGTAAAATGATTAAAACACCCAAAAGCTTGAAAAAGAACTGAGATAAAGCCGCTCTTTTAGCATTTTTCCCGGCGCTCATACTTGCCAAAATAGCAGTAACGGTTGTTCCTATATTCGCTCCCAAGACAATCGGGAAAGCGCTATCTATAGTCATAAAACCTTGTTGAGCTAAAATAACTAGAATGCTAATAGTGGCCGCGCTACCCTGAATAATGGCCGTAAAAATAAATCCAGCCAATATTCCCAAGAACAAATTCTTGTTTCCTTGAAGCAGATTTATTAATGCTGGATTTTGTTCAAATATTCCGAGCCCTTGGCTCATTAAATTTAAGCCAAAAAATAATAAGCCAAAATAAAATATAGCTTCTCCAATTGATTTTAATTTCCTTTTTCCGAAAAACCAAAATAAAATACCTATAATTATAAATAATGGAGAAATAGCCGTTGCTTTGAAAGCTACCAATTGTACGGTAATAGTAGACCCTATTCCGGCGCCTAAAATTAGGCTTAATGAATTAAAAAAACTAATCAAGCTGGCATTTACCATTCCTACAAATAAAACCGTACTTGCCGAACTGCTTTGAAAAAGCGCAGTAATAAGAGCTCCAATGGCAATTCCCGAGAATGGATTTTTAACCAAATATTTTATATATTCTCGTATTCGGACGCTAAAAATTTGCTGCATTTCTGAGCTTAATTTAACTAATCCAAACAGAAATAAAAATAATCCTGTTACAATAAATAAAACCTGATTTGTCATACACTTTATTATATACTAAAATAAACTTATGTAAAAATAGCATTATGAAAAAACATTTTATCACTAAATGGAGGTTTTATTTGCTGGCTCTAATTCTCATTGCTATATTTTCTTTGGGAGCAACGACGGGTTATCTTTATTTCAAAAAACAACAGCCGGAAAATTTAAATTTGGACAATACAGAGAAAAATATTTATATAGAGTTCTTGTCCGAAATTTATGATAAAATTAAAGCAAATTACTGGGAAAAAATAACCGACGAACAATTAGGAAATATTTTTAAATTAGGCATAGAAAAATTAGCAGGAAAACCCCAAGATTATAAAATAAAAGACAAAAATGATTTTGAAGAAATGTTGTCTAAAACAATAAAAATAGTAAAAGAAGACAAAAAGGAAACATTTGTTGCTCAACTTGCAAACATTGTTTTAGTGAATTTAAAGCCCCTAGGACGAAGTTCTCTTTATCTTGCTCAAGACAAAGAGAATCTTAAAAACAGAGTTCAAAATATAAATCCTGAAACTGATTTATATAAAATATTAGAATTAAACAAAGAAGCTTCTGAAAACGAAATAGAAGAAGCATACGAAAACAAAATTGCCGAATTAGAACCAAAGAAAGAAGAATCAGAAGAAGCAAAAAAAGAATTTGAAGAAACCAAATATGCTTACGAGGTATTGTCAAATTCGGCGCAGAAACAAAGATATGACGAGGCCGGAATAGAACCCACGGTTCTTACTAAATTAGTTCGTCCTGATATCTTGCATCTCTATATCAAAAAAATATCTCCTACTACATTTGATGAGCTTAAAAAAGAAACAGAAAAATTTGATTCCACAGAAGGGCTTGATTCATTAATTTTAGATTTAAGATCAAATGTTGGCGGCTCAATTGATATGCTGCCCTACCTTTTAGGCCCTTTTATAGGTCAAAATCAGTATGCTTATGATTTTTTTCATCAGGAAGAATATACGCCATTCAAAACCAAAATTGGCTGGCTGCCCAGCTTAACCAGATATAAAAAAGTAGTGATTCTAATAAATGACCAGACTCAATCATCAGCTGAAATTATGGCCGCTACTTTTAAAAAATATAATGTGGGAATTCTTATCGGAACAACAACTAAGGGATGGGGAACAATAGAATCGGTGACCGATGTTGAGCACAGAATCAACCCAGATGAAAAATATTCTATATTTTTAGTCCATAGCCTTACTCTTCGTGACGACAATCAACCCATTGAAGGAAACGGCGTTGACCCAATAATATATATGGATAATCCGGACTGGGAACAACAACTTTTTGCCTATTTCCATTATGACGAATTGACTAAAGCAGTCAGAGAAATATGGAATAAAGATCCTGGAGATCTTGATTAGAAATAAAAAACTCCGCAAGAATCTTACGGAGTTTTTTATTATCTTAAATAATCTATTCTTTGGATTTAACTGATTCAATATAGCTGCAATAATCACAATCAGAAGCAGCTTTTGGAATTTTATTATTATTTAAACATTTATAAATATCAAAAATAGTTTTTTCAATCCAAGAGTCATTGCCATCATACGAAATTAAAGTAACATCAAATTCTAATTTACCATCAAAAGCTTTCTTATCGGCTTTTCCGTTGCAATAAACAAAGTAGCCGGTATTAGACACTTTATAACCATTTTGACGAAGCAGCCATTGATAAACTTCCATTTGCCTTTTATAAGATTTATGCCAGTCCTTATTTAGTTCTATTATTTTTTCTTTTTTAGCGGTAGCTTTATAGTCAACTACAATATATTCGCTTTTAGAATTTTGCCAGAGATCATCAATAGCGCCGAAAATTAAAAGATTAGTCGGTTCATGCAAATACTGTATGCCGGTAAAATTGTGCCGCCATTTATTTAAATCTTTGTGCGGAATTGGCCGGGCATCTATGCCGTATTTTTCAATCAAAGGATGTTTTGTGCCATTGGCTCGATAAATATCAAATTCCTGTTTGAGCAAAGTATCAACTGCGCTGTTCAAGGCAAATGGGAATCCAGGCGGCCTGCTTACTCCCAACCGGCGATCCAAGTAAAAACACTTTGGACAATTTAAAAAAAGATCAATTTTTGACCGTGATAATTTAAATACCTGCCCGCCTTTGGCAGGGTTGTTTTGATTAGGATCGTATAATCCTTTTGTTCTTTGTGGATTATAATATTCCGACATAATTTAGATATTTTAATTATATCAGATTATATCAAATTAATAA
>CAZYRO010000037.1:0-6690 GCA_964649435.1 uncultured Candidatus Saccharibacteria bacterium
AATAGTCCTGAAATCCACCGGCTTCACCGACATATCTTTTATTACTCTTCAAAAGATAAAAATTTCCCGAACCGCTGAATTTTCTCTGATTTTTTATATTAAAAGAATAGTAGTTCTTAAAAAAATTAAATGTTTTATCTAAATAATCACTAATTTCTTTATATTTTCCAAAGATACAAGTGGCAATTGCGCCGTGTCCATCAGCGATAAAAAAATAGGAATAACCATTATATGCTATTTTATCATCAAAAATTGCTGCAAAAATATCTTTTGAATCTGATTCGAGCGTATAACCCATAACTAATCCGTCTATAAATCTGTCAAAAGTGGGACCAGTGGCTATAATGTCGGCTTCTTCGGATTTTATAGTGGAATTAAATACTATTTCGACACCATTTTTAATTGCTTGCTCTTTTAAAGACTGATCGAGTGCTTTTTTCTGAACTCCCCGTTGAACTAAATAAACAAATGGTTTTTTCATTTTAAAGTTCTGTCTATATTCATCGGGCCCAAAGATGTCTATACTTTTTACCGACTTCTTCCAAAAATTAGTTTCCAGCCCTATGTCTTTCATAAAACCTAAAATATCTTTATCAAATCCCCAGTTCATTAAACCCTGAAAGTCTTCATTGAATCTTTTGCCAACAGTCTCATTTTTCTCAAATATTTTAACTTTGTAACCAGCTTTTACTAAAACTATTGCCGAAGTAAGACCTGAAATTCCTGCTCCGGCAATTTTTATCGTCTTTTTCATAAACTTATTCAGTAATTTCACCCCACTTAGAGATTTATCTCTGGTGGGGTAAATTTTAACCCCCTAAAACTGCTATGAGGAGAATTGCGATTATGATAAACGCCAAACAATAAAGTAAAGTATAAACCAAAATAAGCAAGGCCTCTTTGACTTGTTTGTTCTTTAAAAACAAATAAGCGGGATAGCCAAAAACAATTGAGCCGGTAACAGCGACTGAGAATACAAGAAGAACAAGAATTAAAACAGAGCCAAAAAATCCCATGGGCGCTGTAAGGGTTTTTGCAAAAAGACTAAGCATCCCGGCAATTAAGACACAATAAACAACTACGCCCAATGCCTGTAGCAAACCAATTAAAGGTGGATCAATTTTTTTCATACTTATTTCTCTTATCGTCTTTATAATAGAATAATCCTTGAATTAATTCAAGGATTATTTTTGGGGATTATCTGTTTGTTTATCCAATAAATCGTCTCTAAAAACTGATTGCATAAAGTAAAATTTACGGTATATACCATCTTTTCTTCGTATCAAATTCTCATGAGTACCGCTTTCCACAATCTCGCCCTTTTCCAAAACCAAAATTTTATCGGCATGGGAAATAGTACTTAAGCGGTGGGCAATGACAAAAGTTGTCCTGCCTTTAATAAGCCGCTTCAAGGCCTGCTGAACCAGTTTTTCTGAAACAGAATCCAAGCTGGAGGTTGCCTCGTCTAAAATCAAAATCTTGGGATCCCGCAATAAGGCCCTGGCTATGGCCACTCTTTGTTTTTGGCCGGTTGAAAGCTTTATTCCCCGCTCGCCAACTAATTGATTGTATTTTTTCGGAAATTTCTGAATAAATTCATGGGTATTGGCTGCTTTAGCAACTTTTAATACCTCGTCCATTGAGGCCCTGGGCTTTCCGTAAGCAATATTTTCCTTGACTGTAGCATTAAAAAGGCTTATTTCCTGAGGCACCAAAGCAATATTTTCTCTAAGAAATATAAGATTAATTTTTTGGACATCATGGCCGTCAATCAAAACTTTGCCCTTGGTTGGGCTGATATATCGGGAAATTAAATCAATTAAGGTTGTCTTGCCAACCCCGCTCTCGCCGACCAAAGCTATTGCTTGCCCCGGCTTTACTTTAAAACTAATATTTTTAAGCACGGATTGTTTTTTCTTATACTGAAAACTAACATTGTCAAAAACCACCTCGCCTTTTACTCCTTTCAATCTAACTTCTTTCTCGTCGACATATTTTTCGGGCTTAACTTTAAACAAATCTAGCGCTCTATTAATGACTGTCATTCCGCGTCTAAACCTCATAAAATTACGGCCTAAATGAGCAACCGGCTGATAAACCAAGCTGGTATATCCCACAAACATTATTAATTCACCCGCGGAAATAACATTAATTCTGAGCAAGAATATTCCCGCGCCGAAAACAAAAACAAAGCCAAAGCCCAAAATGCCCTGCTGCCAGGCCTCCATGCCGGTCCAGGCCTTGATAACCAAAGTAAATTTCTGAGCTATGCTTCCAAAATTTCTGGTATTTCTTTTACTTTCGAAATCTTCTCCAACGCTAGATTTCACTATCTGAACATTAGATGTTGAATTATACATATCGCCAAATCCTTTTTCATAAGCTTTATTTAATTTCCGCTGAGTTTTAATAACTTTTCTTGTTTTTCGAAACGTTACAAAAAGATATAATCCGAGAATAATAAAAATAGTTATTGAAAGCCGCCATTCAACATAAGCTAAAATGCCCAGGGCGATTACTATTTTCAATAGTCCTTGACCAATATAAAAAGCAATTTCCTCCACCATGCTTCTAAAATATTCATTGGCCCGGCCTATTCTTTGAAGTATTTCCCCTATTTTTTTGTCTTTATGAAAACCGATCGGCAGCCTAATAAGACGGTTGGACAAACCCAGAAGCAAATCATTGGATGATTTAACGGCAATATCTACTCCCTTCCTATCAACATAACGACTCATCCAATCGGAAATCAGAGTAAGTAAAAGCCATGCCACTAAAATACCAAAAATCAATTCCACTTTAGTGGAGCGGTCAATTGCTAAATCAACAAGCCGGCCGTAGATATATGGAACAACCGCGGCTATTGCCGAGGCAATCAGCGCTATGGATGCGATAAAAAATACCTTATTTTTGTATTTTCTAAGGTATTGCCAAAATATTTTTATGTCTTTAGTCAATTGCATGGATTTAACTTAACTTTCTAACTATACTACGGTTGTCTTTTTTTTAAAATAAAAAAAATTGCAACTATATATTATTTAAATAAAACTGGCACTTCGGGTAGCATAATACTTATTTTTTCTCTTTTGATTTGGTTATGATAACATTCTTGCAAACCTTTTTATACTTGTCCTTTACTAATCTTATATCTGCAAGTTTCTCTTTTTTAATCTTTTTAGAGGCTTCTTCAATAAAAGGAACTCGCTCCTCATAAACAGGTGACAGAAAAGCCCTGCCCCCGGGCTTTAGAACTCGAATAATTTCCCTCAAGGCAATCTCCTGCTCCTCTTGATCTTTTTCAATATAATAAGGAACGGCCCACATGGATAAAACCGAATCAAAGACATTTGATTTAAACGGCAGTTCTTGGGCAAGGCCGGCAGCAAAAAACTTTTTTTCTTTTTCTTCTAATCCTTCTTTTAATATGTCTCTATGCTTTTTGTAAGACAAATCCGGGCTCAACGAACAAACCTGAATTCCTCTCTTGGCGGCTTCTTTGGCAAATTTTGCTTTTTCTCCGGAACCTAAATCTAAAACCTTCTCCCCTAAAAATTCTTTTGTAATTGGTATGCCCAATTCTTCTTCGTAAGTCTCAAGGCTCCTGTCATTTAAGGTCGTGTGGCTGGCTTCTTTTAGTCTCGCATGGCTTTTTTCTTGAATTGCCTCATTTTCACTTTTCGGCTTTAATCGTCCCAATTTCTTTTTAGCGACTTGGAGAGCATATTCGCATTGCTTTGTATTTTTAACATAGCAAGGAGGACTTATTAATTTAGTCCATTCTAATAACTTATCACCAAGCCCTTCTTGTTCAGCTAATAAAAATGCTCTTCGATGAGCTAAAATATGTTTCTTCTCTCTGCTTAAAGCGGGCGCAACGCCCTTTTTAGCCCTTAACCATGCCTCCCAAATTTCATGTTCTACAACAAATGGCATTAAATCTGAATAATCTTTTTTATTAATTTTAAAAGCATCTTTATTTACAGTAATTTCAAGCATGTCTACCCATTTTTCTAAATTATCTCCTTCTTGGAAAAATTCAGGATTAACAAGATTCATAGCTGGCGATAAGCGCGTCTTATTGCCTTCAACATCCCGGTTTAATTTTATAAATTCTTCATTGGTCAAATATTCTATTCTATCCTTGGCAAGTTCATAAAACGCCGCTCTTGCCTCTTTTGGGGTTCCTTCAATTTTGTGTGGTAATTTTTCTTTTTCCATACACCCTTATCGTATCATTTTCTCTTCTTAGAATCAAATTTTGTTTATTTCATTCTTCTTTTTTAAAAATCCGGGTGCTATCAGAATAAAAAATTAATTTAGAACCGCCTTCAGCAAGTTTTACTGTTATACTCATTTCATCTTTATCAATAATTTCTCCACTGACAAGACCAAAGCTGGATTCTTGACGAACCATCTTGTTGTCTCTAAAAGGAAAATCGCCATTATCGGGAAAATCGCCATTATCGCGAAGCTCCTGCATGCGCTCCATTCTTTCCTCTTGTGAAAGATTCCTAAATTCTTCAGGATCTATTCCTTCTGGCAAAGAAGGTTTATCTGCTTCCTCTGGAGATTTCTCTCCTCTGCGAAAATCTACTTCTGACATTCCTATATAAATTGTTTCTGCTGTAATGCTCCCGCCTTGATTTTCAGCACCTCTAGCTACTATTTCCTTGCCAATCACTAAATCTTCTAATGTGCCGGTTGGTAAATTTTCATACTGAAAAATTCTTGCCTGATTTCTTTCTGCAATAATATCCTTAGATCCTTCCTCTTGTGGCTTTTTGTTTGTTATAAAATAAGCCCCTCCTCCAATTGCTGTTAATATGATAATAAGTATAAGTAATTTCTTCACCCCGTTAGAGATTTTTTGTTCTTGTTTCATATTATTTCATGACCCACCACTAGAGATACAGCAATCTCTAACGGGGTTCATAATTTTTATTATTCGTAACGCAATGCCTCAATAGGATTGAGCTTGGCTGCCCGACGAGCCGGGTAAAAGCCAAAGATAATCCCAATTGCGGCAGAAACGCCAAATGCTAAAATAATAGACCAACCGGAAACACTAGTGGCAATGCCAGCAAAATTACTAATGCCAAGCGAAATAAGCCAACCAAAAATAATTCCGACAATTCCGCCTATAAAAGTGAGCACAATGGCCTCGATAATAAACTGGGCGCTAATATCTTTCTTCTTGGCACCAATGGCCTTGCGAAGTCCTATTTCCCGGGTTCGCTCAGTAACTGTTGTCAGCATCATATTCATAATCCCAATACCCCCAACAATAAGAGAAATACCGGCAATTGCTCCAAGAAAAATAGTAAGAGTATTGGTAACAGAAGACATAGTTTCTAAAATATCAGCCTGATTCATTATAGAAAAATCAGCCAATTCCGGATCTGAAATATTGTGGCGAATCAATAAAAGATTCGTAATTTTCTCTTCAACGGTTGACATAAATTCTTCATCCTCAACCGCAATATTGATATTGCTAACATAATCATTGCCAGACAAATAACGCTGGGCAGTAGAAATAGGAATAAAAATTGCATTATCTTCGCTGTTCATTCCAGCGCCTCCCTTGGCTTTAGCAACGCCTATAATAGTAAAGTCAACTCTGTTAAGTCTAATTTTTTGCCCCACAGGATTTACGTCTTCGCCGAATAAATCATCGCGAGCTGTAGGGCCTAAAACCGCTACTTTTGACAAACTCCTTATGTTTTGTTCAGAAATAAACGAACCAATATCTATTTCAAGATTTTTTACTCGAGCATACGAAAAAACTGTGCCAATAACCGAAGTATTGGTATTCGTGCCCTTGGCCGTAACTTGATATCTGCTTGAAACCACTGGCGCCACGGCTTCGATAAGGTCAACTTCATTTTCAATAGCATCAGCATCGTCTTGGGTAAGGGTCTGGGCTGAACCACGACCAGCGCTCACCTGCATTCCAACGCCGCGTTGCGCTCCAGGATAAACCACAAGCAAATTTGAACCGATGGACTGAATACTTTCTTCAATAGAAACCTGGGTTCCCTGGCCAATAGAGATTAGGGCCACAACCGAGCCGATGCCAATGACAATGCCTAAAATAGTAAGACCAGACCTAGCCTTATTAGCAAAAATAGCAAAAAAAGTTTCTTCAAATAAATCACGAAAAAGCATAATTCAATAAGCTCACTACTACTTAATTTGTTTAGCTTTTTTAGATAAATGACTGGGAACATCCTCAATAATTTCTCCGTCTTTGATAAAAATTATCCGCTTGGCGTGTTCAGCAATATATTTTTCATGAGTAATTAGAATAACTGTTCGACCTTGTTGATTAAGATTATGAAAAGTCTCAAGAACAATCTCTCCGGTCTTGCTGTCAAGGTTGCCAGTTGGCTCATCAGCTAAAATAAGGGCAGGATTATTGGTTAAAGCCCTGGCAATTGCCACTCTTTGCATCTCGCCACCCGAAAGTTGGTTAGAAAGATGATAAAAATGCGCCTCGTCTAAGCCAACTTTTTTTAAACATTCTTTAGCGATTTTTTCTCGTTTATCTCGATGAACACTGCTAAGAACTAAAGGTAAAATCACATTTCTTAAAACCGTAGCTCTAGGCAAAAGATTAAAAGATTGAAATACAAAACCAATTTTCTTTTTTCGAATATCGGCCAGTTCATCATCAGAAAGCTTAGAAATATC
>CAZYRO010000038.1:0-6598 GCA_964649435.1 uncultured Candidatus Saccharibacteria bacterium
ATCCCTTTATAACGAATGCGTTTATACTTGCCGCAATAACATTCCCAGTCTTTTTCTGGGCCAAAGATTCTTTCGCAAAACAAGCCGTCCTTTTCCATTCTTTGAGTGCGATAATTTATAGTCTCTGGTTTAGTAACTTCGCCATGTGACCATTTTAATATCTCCTCTGGACTGGCTAATTTAAGCTGAATAGCATCAAAATCTTCTAATTTTTTGGCATCTTGCTCCATTAATATAACTTAATTTTTACTTTGTTTTCTTTTTTTTTGGATCTTTTTAATTTTCTCTTTTTCTTTGGAGGCTTTTTTCATTTTTCTTTTTTCTGCTTTCTCGCTCTTTTTAACTTCCTTAATATTCTTTTTAATAACGGGTTCTTTCCTTTTGCCTTCTATGGCTTTAACAAGAGAAGACTTTTTTATTAAATTAACTGAAAATCCCAATGATCTAAGTTCATTCAATAAAACATGAAAAGATGCCGGAATATTAGGTCCTTTAATAGGATATCCTTTTATAATTGAGTCGTAAGCATTAGCTCTGCCAATAACATCGTCCGATTTTATAGTAAGCATTTCCTGAAGAGTATGAGCAGCGCCATAACCTTCAAGCGCCCAGACTTCCATTTCGCCAAATCTTTGTCCTCCAAACTGCGCTTTTCCGCCCAGCGGCTGTTGAGTAATTAAAGAATATGGGCCAATTGAACGCATATGAATCTTGTCTTCTACAAGATGATTCAATTTCATCATGTAAATTTGTCCTATCATTATTTTTTGCATAAATGGTTCGCCTGTTCTTCCGTCATAAAGAGTAACTTTTCCATTTTCTGGAAAATTCGCTCGGAGCAATTCTTTTTTAATTTCATCTACGGTTACCCCTGCAAAGGGAGGACTATAAACTCTATAACCTAATAATTTTGCCGCCATACCCAATTGAACTTCTGCTACTTGTCCAATATTCATTCGAGAAACAACTCCTAAAGGATTAAGAATAATTTCTACGGGAGTACCATTTTCCAAATAAGGCATATCTTCTTCGGGTAATATTTTAGAAATAACTCCTTTATTGCCATGGCGGCCGGCTAATTTATCGCCAACAGAAACTTTTCTGAATTGAGCTACTTCTACTTGAATTGTTTTTATAACTCCCGTAGAAAGTTTGTCGCCTTTATCTCGAGAAAATATTTTTATTCCAACAACTCTTCCTCTTTTCCCGTGAGGAAGAGTTAATGATGCATCTTTTACGTCGCGGGCTTTTTCTCCAAAAATTGCTCGAAGCAGTCTTTCTTCGGCAGTAAGATCAAATTCTCCCTTAGGTGAAATTTTTCCTACCAGAATATCGCCTGCGTCTACTTCGGCTCCAACTCTTATGACACCTTCTTCGTCCAAGTCTTTTAATCTATCTTCTCCTACGTTAGGAATATCAGGAGTGGTAAGTTCCGGACCCAATTTAGTATCTCGGACATCACAAGAAAATTCCTCAATGTGAATCGAACTAAATCTATCATCTTTAACTAATCTTTCGGAGATTATTACCGCGTCCTCAAAATTGGCGCCGGCCCAAGGCAAAAAGGCTGCAAGAATATTCTGCCCCAAGGCCAATTCTCCTTTGTCTGTAGAAGCTCCGTCTGCCAAAACATCTCCCCCTTTGACAATCTGATTTTTTCTAATTATTGGTCTTTGATTAATGCAAGTATATTGATTAGTTCGGGTAAAGTTATGAAGATGATAAATAGTTTTAGTAAAATCAGGACTAATTTCTATTAACCCTCCTAAATTATTTTTAACTTTTTTGGCATTTGAACTAAAATTAGTCTTTTCTTTTTTTGCCAAAAAAGATATTGCATTTTTATCGCTAAAAAAATGAGGAGTAAATTTTTCAGGATTTATTTTTTTTGAATGTTGAATAACAATGCAACTAGAATCTACTTCTATAATTTTCCCTCCTTCACAGGCTGATACTATTTGGCCTGAATCTTGAGCAGCTTTTTTCTCGATTCCGGTCCCAACCAAAGGAGCGTCTGGATTAATTAAAGAAACAGCTTGGCGTTGCATATTTGAACCCATAAGAGCTCTATTGGCATCGTCTCGTTCTAAGAATGGGATAAGGGCCGTGGCTATGCTAATGCTTTGATAGGGCGATATGTCTACATAATCAACCTTATTTCTGTTTGCCATTCCCGGATTGCCTTTTGCTCTTGCTTCAACTTTCTTATTTAAAAATTTATGATTTTTATCCAGCAACTCGCCCGCATGAGCAATAATATATTTCTGTTCTTCGGTAGCATCTAAGTAAACTATTTCTTTTGTTACTTTCCCATCTTTTACTTTCCGATAAGGAGTTTCAATAAATCCGTACTTATTAATCTTGGCGTAAGTAGCCAAATGACCAACTAGCCCGATATTCGGACCTTCGGGAGTTTGAATTGGACAAATTCGACCGTAATGGCTGGAATGCACATCTCTAACTTCAAATCCCGCTCTCTCTCTGGTCAATCCGCCAGGGCCCATTGTTGAAAGCCTGCGTTTATGTTCAAGTTCGGCCAAGGGATTAACTTGATCCATAAATTGAGAGAGTTGCGATGAAGTAAAAAATTCTTTGACTGTCGCAATTAAAGGTCTTGAGTTTATAAGCTGGGCCGGAGTTAATGTATAAATATCAAAGGTTGACATCCTGTCTCGGGCGATACGTTCCATCCGGGTAAAGCCTATTCTGATTTTATCCTGAAGAAGTTCTCCTAATGACCTTATTCGCCGATTTCCTAAGTGGTCCATGTCGTCGCCAACAGCTTCCGGGTCGTTATTTAATCGAATAATTTCTTTAATTATTAGAATTAGGTCATCTAGATGTAAAATTCTGTGTTCTTTGTCTATGGGAGTTTTTTTATTCAGTCGCTGATTCATTTTGAACCTTCCCACTTCAGCTAAATCATATCTATCAAAATTAAAAAACATGTTTTTAATTAATTGTTTGGCATTGTCAACTACAGCCAAATCCCCGGGCCTGATTCTTTTATAAACTTCCAATATTCCTTCGGCCTGATTTTTGGAAGAATCTCTTTTGAGGGTTTCTTCAATATATTTAACACTCGGATTATTATCAACCCCTTTAAAATGATTAATAATTTCCTGGTCTTTTTCTATGCCAAAAACCCTAATTAAAGCAGTAACTGCAACCTTTCTTTTTCTGTCAATTTTAACTGAAATTACCCCATTAGCATCTGTTTCAAATTCAAGCCAAGCGCCTCGATTAGGAATAATTTTTGCCCCATGCACTTTTTTACCTCGAACATATCCAGAGGTAAAGAAAACACCCGGGGATCTAATAAGCTGAGAAACTACTACTCTCTCTACGCCATTAACTATGAAAGTCCCTCTGGGTGTTATGAGCGGAAGATCGGTTAAGAAAATTTCCTGCTCTTTTATTTCTTTAGTTTTTTTATTATTTAGCTCAAGTTTTGCTCGAAGAGTTGCTTCATAAGAAAGACTGAATTTCTTTGCTTCGGCTTCATTACATTTAGGCTCATCTAAGGAGCAACCCTTAAAAATTAATTCCAAATCTTTGCCGCTATAATCCTTAACTGGAAAAGTCTCATCTAAAAGTTGTTTTAAGCCATATCTTAAAAACCATTGATAGCTGGAAAGTTGAACCTCGACAAGACTGGGAAGAGGATATAAGTCCTTTGGATATTTAGAGAAATATTTAATCATAATTAATATAGTAAAAATACCCTAATTATCCTTTCGGACTAGGGTTAAATATTTTTAATATTCAATTGCTATTTAGAAAAAACTAAGATAAGTTTTAATTTTATTTAAAAATTAAATCAAACTTTAACGCTTTTTCAATGCTTCTGATTATTCTATAAGAAGTAAAACCTATTTTATGCGACTTGTCAATCACTTTTACATTTTTAACGGCAGTGACTTTTATCTTACTCTTTTTTAGAATTTTGTCAAGCTTTTCAAGGATTTTGTCGGCACTCTCTGCTTTTTCTTTATAAATCTTATCTTTTGTCTTTAGAATAACTTGTATTGGAGCCTTTTCTTTTTGCTTGGTTTTTTCGATTTTAAAAACAAGATTCATAATAAAATAGTTTTAACAAAAATTAACTTTTATTTATTCCTTACTGCGATACTCTGGATAATTCCCAAGGCAATGAAACTCATAATCATACTACTGCCGCCATAGCTGACAAAGGGCAAGGGAATTCCAATAATTGGCAATAGACCTATATTCATTCCTATATTAATAATTGCCTGAACAAGAAACATAATAGCGACCCCAAGAGAGAATAGTCGAGCAAAGTTATTGGAAGAGGCTAAAGAGACTTTTACTAATCTATAAAATAAAATTCCGAAAAGCGCCAAAATAAAAATCGAACCTAATAATCCCCATTCTTCGGCAATAGTAGCAAAAATAAAATCGGTATGTTGCTCGGGTAAAAAATTAAGTTGGGATTGCGTGCCGTGGCCTAAGCCGCGACCAAAAATTTTTCCCGAACCAACAGTAATAACTGATTGAATAATATTATAGCCTTGACCCAGCGGATCCGAGTGAGGATTTAAAAAAGATATTATTCTTTCTTTAGGAATCTGATAATTCTGCAATAGAAAAAACCAGCTAACTGAAAAAATAATGGCGCCAATAAGAGCTAAAAGTAAAATATGTTTAAAATTTATTCCCGCAATAACAACTATGGATAACCAAATAAGAATTATAACTAAAGCATATCCTAATTCGGGCTGTAATAAAATTAAAACCAAAGGGAAAAAAACATAGAGCCCGGAAATAATTAGATGACGCAAGCGATAAACTTCAATATGACGCAAAGAAAAATACTTAGCTAAAATTAAAATAATAACTAATTTCATTAATTCGACCGGCTCAAATCCTAATTCTCCTATTTGAAGCCAACTGGAAGCGCCTCTTATTTCTCTGCCCACTAAAAGAACACTTGCTAAAAGAATAAGGCCAAAAAAATAAAGCCCTAAAAGAATAAAATTATGGTCTCTAAAGATTCGATAATCAAAAGAAACAAATATAAACATCAAAAAAAGGCCCAAAATAACATAAATTAGTTGTCTTTGAAAAATTTCTAGATTTCCTTTTCGACTAATGCCGTAAATAAACAAAAGCCCTACCATTACTAAAGATAGAACTGCCACTAATAATACTTTATCTAATTTTTTAATCTGACTAAAGGATAATAACATAACCTTAAATTTCTAATTTCTCTAATATTCCTGAAATTTTTCTCTGTTTCCTCCATGTCTTTTCATAAAATTCTCGTCTAAAAATATATTTGTTTTTGCTGCAATATTTACTTTTTCAACTTGACCCAAAATTGAAAAAGGCCAGCTAATTTCAAAATAACGATTTTCTTTGCTTAGAATAGTTTTAAGTTCAATTTTGCCGGCTCCTAATATATTAGATTCTTTATCAAGTAAAATAGTCCAAATATTTATAGCATTAAAATCATAATCACTTCTATTCTCCAAAGTACCGATTACTCCGGTAAAATCTTCCGATTGATTAAAATTCTGGCCTCTAATCAACAATTCCGGCTCTTCATAATTAACTAATTTCTGCCAAGTAATATTATCTGTTTTAAGTTCTATTCTGTAAATTTTTGAATTAATCAAGACTTTTTGTTCAATAATATATTTAGTTTCTTGGGGCAGGATATATGAAACTCCTTTCTTAGAAAAAATTAAGTTTTCTTGAAAATCATATAGATTAAAAATGTAAGAGAAAGATTCAGCGCCAAAGTCTCGATTTGGATTTTTTACTTCGGCTACTAAATCTACGTAGTTATTTTGAGTTTTTATCGCCTGAATTAAATTAATTTCTAAATCTTCTTGAAGTTGCCAAGGGCATAGAGAACAAGGTCCACCGCAATCAATTCCTGCTTCTCCCTGGTTTTGGATTCCATCAGAGCAGGTAGACAGTTTTGGTTTTATTAATAAATAAACTCCAAGGCCAATAATTACCAATATTAACAAATAAACTAAACTGATTTTAAATTGTTTTTTTTGATATTTATTCACATCATTAGAGAATAGTTTTAAAATTTGAGGATATTATCTTGGCGACGACCTACTCTCTCACCAAAAGGCAATACCATCGGCCCTAAACGGTTTAACTTCTCTGTTCGGAATGGGAAGAGGTGAAACCCGCTTGGTATTATCGCCAAGATAATATCCTCAAATAATAATCGCTAATTGTTAGTCTATTCATATTGCCAGAAGCAAGACATATAAATGTGAAAAAATGATTATTAGTACTTCTCGGCTTAACCCATTACTGGGCTTATACCTAAAGCCTATCAACCTTGTAGTCTTCAAGGAATCTAAGATACCTAATCTTGAGGACGGCTTCGTGCTTATATGCCTTCAGCACTTATCCAAACGACGTTAAAACGTCTAAACCGAACGTAGCTACCCAGCGATGCTCTTGGCAGAACAACTGGTAGACCAGAGGTCCGTTCATCCCGGTCCTCTCGTACTAGGGATGAATCCTCTCAAGTATCAACGCCTACGGCAGATAGGGACCAACCTGTCTCACGACGGTCTGAACCCAGCTCGCGTACCCTTTTAATTGG
>CAZYRO010000039.1:0-6493 GCA_964649435.1 uncultured Candidatus Saccharibacteria bacterium
ATAATAATAATCTTGAACCAGAATCGAAAAAAATGATAAACTAACCATAAAAATCCATAGATTAAACTAGTAATGAAAAAGCATAACATCATTATAAATATGAACCAACCAGCAAGAGCAAAAAAGTTTCTATAAAAATCCATAAGACTCCCATCACCGCTTTTAATTTCGTTCATAAAAGAAGTGCCCATTATCGGATAAAAGCATGCAGACACAGCCATAAACGGTCGCGCAAGCAAAGCTAGAAGAGTATTCAGCAGTAAATAAACTGGCACTCCAATAATAATTCCTAAGATAATGTAAAGAACTGTCATTCTTTCCTCCTTCCGCAATCCGTCAGCTGACGGAACGAAAAATTTAAATTTGTTAAGGTTCAAATTTTAACTTTATATTGTAGCAAATATATTTTTATCTGTCAATAGTTTACAATTATCTTTTTTTATTTTAAACTAAAGAGGAAGTATGAAGATTATTATTAAGGCAACAAATTTAGAATTGACGCCGAAGATTGAGGGATATATTGAGGAAAAGATTGGGAGCGTGGATAAGTTTTTAAATGATATGGATAGAAATGTAATAGAGGCGCGAGTGGAGATTGGGAAGATAACAAGGGGTCAGCGAAAAGGAGATATCTTTCGGGCGGAAGTGAATTTAACTTTGCCCGGCCAGCTTGCAAGGTCAGTGGCAGAAGAACAAGACTTAAGAACGGCCCTTGACCAGGTAAAATATAGTTTACAGAGAAAAATTAAAAAATATCGGGGTAAAAAAGAAGCTCAATGCAAGAGGGGGGCAAGAAAGGCAAAAAAACTGATTCATTTGTCTCCATTAGCATGGTTTAAAAGAAGCAAGGGGAGCAGAGAAAAAGAGGAGGGAATTTAAAAATATGTCAATATTTAGTAAAATAATTGGTGATCCCAATGAAAAATTTTTAAAGAAACTGCAGCCAATTGTTGACGAGATTAATAAGCTCGAAAAAAATTTCGAGCGTTTTTCTAATAAAGAATTAAGAGAAAAAACTGATGAATTTAAAAAACAAATTAATCTGCCAGCTGGCAAAGGAAAATCACTAAACGATATTTTACCCGAAGCGTTTGCAGTTGTTAGAGAAGCGGCAAAACGAACACTTAATCAACGGCATTACGATGTTCAATTAATTGGAGGCATAGTTCTTCATCAGGGAAAAATTGCTGAAATGAAAACCGGAGAAGGAAAAACTTTAGCTGCAACCTTACCTTTATATTTAAATGCTTTGAAAGGCAAAGGCGCTCATTTAGTTACTGTTAATGATTATTTGGCTCGTCGAGACGTGGTTTGGATGGGGCAGATATATCATTTACTGGGACTATCTACTGGCTGTATTGTGCATGATACTGCATACATTTATGATCCAGAGTATAGTCAGGATAAAATTTCTAAATTAGACGAGAATAGAGATGAGTTAGGTGGATTTAAAGTTTTTGAGGAATATCTCCGGCCGGTTTCAAGAAAAGAGGCATATCAAGCTGACATTACTTACGGAACCAATAATGAGTTTGGTTTTGATTATCTTAGAGACAACATGGTTTACAGTATAGACCAAGTAGTTCAAGAAAACCTGCCTGCCGGTAGGCAAGGTCATTATTTTGCCATTATTGATGAAGTAGACAGCATTTTGATTGATGAAGCCAGAACTCCTTTGATTATTTCTACTGCCGATGTTGAATCACCGAAATTATATGAGCGGTTTGCCAGAATTATCCCTCAACTTAAAAAAGATATTGACTATAATGTTGATGAAAAAGATAAGGCGGCTACTTTAAACAACGAAGGAATAGACAAAGTAGAAAAGATTTTAGGAATAGAGAATATTTACGATGCGGCTGGCGTGCGTTATGTTCATTATTTAGAGCAATCCTTGCGCGCTTACGCGTTATTTAGAAGAGATAAGGATTATGTAGTTAAAGACGGAGAAATAATTATTGTTGATGAATTTACGGGCCGTTTAACGCCCGGCAGGCGCTGGAGTGACGGCTTGCATCAAGCAATAGAAGCCCAAGAAAAAGTTAGAGTTAGAGAAGAATCAAGAACTTTAGCAGCGATTACTTTCCAAAATTATTTTAGAATATATGAAAAATTAGCAGGAATGACCGGCACAGCTATAACTTCGGCTGAAGAATTTGACAGCGTATATAACTTGGATGTAATTATTATTCCTACCAACAAACAGATGATTCGCCAAAGCTTGCCCGATAGAATTTATAGAAATGAAAAAGGAAAATTTAAGGCGATTGTTCAAGAGATTAAAGAGAAACATCAAAAAGGCCAACCCGTATTAGTCGGCACAATCTCAATTGAAAAAAATGAGCTTTTAGGAGCAATGCTAAGAAAAGAGGGAATCCATTGCGAAATTTTAAATGCCAAACATCACGAAAGAGAAGGGTCAATAATTGCTCAAGCCGGAAGATTAGAGGCAGTAACCGTTGCTACTAATATGGCCGGCCGGGGAGTTGACATAATCCTCGGCGGTAATCCATCTGATGAAAAAGAAGCAGAAAAAATCAAAGAACTAGGCGGGGTACATGTTATTGGCACTGAAAGGCATGAAGCAAGAAGAATTGACAATCAGCTAAGAGGACGTTCGGGCAGGCAGGGCGATCCCGGATCCAGTCGATTTTTTGTTTCTTTAGAAGATGAACTAATGCGGCGGTTTGGTTCAGACAAGATAAAGAGAATTATGGAAACTTTAAGAGTGCCCGAAGATCAGCCGATTGAGAATAGGTTTATCTCAAGCGCCATTGAAAAAGCTCAATCCAGAATTGAAGGCGTAAATTTTGATATTAGAAAGCATGTTCTTGAATATGACGATGTAATGAATAAACATCGAGAGGTGATTTATAAAATGAGAAAAGAAATTTTATCTGCCCCCGAAGAGGAGATAAAAAAGAAAGTTGAAGAATTATTAAGTGATAAAGAATTAAAACAGTATAAAGAAAAAGAAAAAAAGATAGAAAGTAAAGAAATGAGACGATTTGAAAAGTTTGCAATGTTGAATACTATTAATATGTTTTGGATGGCCCATCTTGATAGGATGTCTCATTTAAGAGAAAGTGTTGGTCTGAGAGCTTATGGCCAGCAAGTTCCCTTGGTGGAGTATAAAAATGAAGGCCATAAATTATTTAAAAAACTTTTACAAGATATTAATTTTGCTACTATTGAAATTTTACTAAAAGCGGAATTCAAAGAAGGGCCTGTTGAACAAAGAAAACCCGCCCTTGCTAAAACTTCGGCGGGTAAAGTCGGTAGAAACGATCCCTGTCCGTGTGGAAAAATTAATCCTAAGACTGGCAAACCAATGAAGTACAAATACTGCTGCGGGAGGTAAAAAAAGCCCCATTCCAATCAAGGATATTCATCAAGGACATTCAATGTCCTTGTGCTTTTTAGAATATCAAATTATCAGCATTTATTCCGATCGGAATAAATGCTGATAATTTATTCAATGATGTATACTCGAATTGACTGGAAAAGAAGAAAATGATAAGGTTAAAGTGAAAATAAGAATTATACAATTAATCATACAATTAATTATACAATTATATGGGCAGACAAAAGGACGAAAATATAAGGAAAATTCAACAATCGGGTAAAGAAGGGAGTTATCATATAACTCTGCCTGTTAGAATCATGCGCAAGTTGAAATGGCGAGAGGGCCAAAAAGTAATCGTCAAGCATTCCGGCCGAAAAATAATAATTAGTGATTGGGAAAAATAAATTAACTCGTGGCGAGTATCTCGAACCACTGTTTCGGCGTCATAGTTAAATGATTTGACACGCACCACTAATGGTTTTATCAAGAAATATAAGAAATATCATGGAAAATAATATGGAAAATTTAGAACAAAGAATACAAAAAATAGAAAAGAGAAATAAAAGGGTAGAAACGGATAAAGCGTGGGAAACAAGCTGGACGAGACGAGGTTTATTGACGATATTTACATATCTTGCTATTGCAGCATATCTTTGGGCTATTGATATTCCTCGTCCGTGGCTTAATGCGGTTGTACCCGCTGTTGCGTTTATGTTATCAACTCTTATTATGCCATTCTTCAGAAGAATTTGGTTAAAAAGAAATAAAAATCCTCGCGGGGACGGCAATAAATACTAAAAGTGTCATGAGAGATAATTATAAAATATGGTTAGGATTAATGTAAAAAATGAAAAATTAGAGGACTTCAGTTTTATGCCAAGCTTGAAATGTACACTTGCTTGTCCTTATTGTATGTATGAAGCTTCTCCAGATAGTAGAGTTGTTTTAGACATTGAAAAGACTAAAAAGTTTATTTCAACTATTGATTTTAATAAAATTAATGCTATGGGATTTTATGGCGGTGAAATTTCAGCTGATTACGAAAGATATCAGAGATTCATCGATTTAGCACCAAAGAACGTTGTAAAATTTACTATAACTAATGGAACTTGGTCCACTGATAAAAAAGGAGTCAAAAAATTTATTGATTTTGTGCAAAAGAATAAATTACAGGTATTTATCAGCACAACCAAATTCCATAAACCTTTTCAAGATAGCAAAGTTTTAAAAGAGATTGTTGAGAAATATGGTTTTACCTTAAAAGGAGAAAATCATATTATCCCAATGGGTCGAGCAAAAAAGAAGAAATGGGTTTGTTCAAAAAAATGTCTTACCTATACTTGCCCGATGAGGTTAACTCTCAACCCTTATGGAGATATTATGTTTTGCAACTGCGACGGCATTTATCCAATAGTCGGCACATATAATGATGACTTCAATGCAGTTGTTAAGAATGGATTGAATATTAGGAATTTTTGCGAGAAGTTAAAGTAGAAAATACCATAAAACGCCAATGAAGTATAAATATTGCTGCGGGAGATAGAAAAAGCCCTCATCTTGCGAATTGGGCTTTAAGTCAGAGTTGATTATTATTTTTGCGCCCATTTTTCTAACGAATAAAGAAGCGCATTAATATCCTTTTCGTCGTAACTTTTAAGCACAAAGGTGGGTTTACCTTGTTTTATAGCTCGTTCACGGTCGCGTTTAGAACCGCTGGAAGTTTTCCAAAATGGAAGAAGAACAAATGCTTCACAGGCTAAATCATAGATAGTATCATCAAGAATATGATAATATGTTTCTGGTGTTTTTGCTAATCGTTCAAACCGGGCTGTGTGACTGTGCGGTGCAAAAAATCCAACTAATCGATTTTCTGCAAAATAATTTGCGATCGCGATCATGACATACTGGGCGTTAGCGATATTATGATCAATCAATCGTCTATTACCGCCACTAAAATAAGGACCTATAATACCTACGATATGCATTATTGTTACCTCCTATTATTATTCTATTTTTTTGCCTTTTATTAATACCGAAATGGCAATAATAGCCCAAACAACATTCAAGCTCATTACTGGCCATGCATGCTGGACAAGGCTATTCCAAAAAATACCAAAAGAGCCAAAAAGGTTTAGCAGGTAATAAATTCGTGATTGTCCGGTAATTTTCTTATTTGAAATAAGCCAATAGGCTGTAAGGATTAGAATCATTCCTATCCAACCCGCAATTGCAGATAACATTTAAACCTCCCTTCTCAATCTGCCAACTGGCAGAGCAGAAATTTCTTGGATTTGTTAAGGTTCAAATTTTAACTTTATATTATAGCAAATCACGAAGAAAAGTCAAGCTTTTGTGGTTGTCTTCTTAAAAATGTCTAAATATTTTAAAAATTGTTTTTGTTTTACAATTCTTGTAATTTTAGCAGCAGTTTTTTCAATGTGGAGTTTTTGTCAAACTAATTTTGCAGAAAAAGAAATTAAGAGTTTAGATTTTTCAGAACAGTTCAAATTTAAAATAAAACAACCAGAAATTATTCCCAAATTTATAAATCTTGATATTCCCTTTATTTCCCAGGCGCCTTATGCAATTTGGGACAAACTCCACAATCATGCTTGCGAAGAAGCAGCCATTATAATGGTTTATTATTATTTAAGCGGGCAAGATTTGAATAAAGAGATAGCAGAGCAAGAAATTTTGAATATGGTTGACTGGCAAATTAAGAATTGGGGCGGACATTTTGATTTAAGCGCAGAACAAATAGCCTGGCTTTTTAAAGATTATCTTGATTATGAAAACGTAGAATTAGTTTATAATTTTAAAATTGAAGATATAAAAAAAGAACTAATCCAGGGCAATCCAATAATTGTTCCGGTTGCTGGCCAGTTTTTAGGCAATCCTTATTTTACTTTGCCGGGCCCCGAGTATCATATTTTAGTTATTAAGGGTTATGATGACGAGAAATCAGAATGGATTGTTAATGATTCCGGCACCAGACGAGGTGCCGACTTTAGATATAGCTATCAAGTCTTAGAAGATTCTGTTCATGATTTTAATGACAAAGATATTTTGAGCGGGGGGAAGGTTATGATTATTATAAAAAAATAATTGTAGAATTAATTATACAATTTCAAAAGGCTCGTTATTGGA
>CAZYRO010000040.1:0-6436 GCA_964649435.1 uncultured Candidatus Saccharibacteria bacterium
AGGCGATGAAGAAGCTAAAAAGTTAGATCTTTATTTCAAAAACACCTTGCTTACCGGTCGTTATCTCAAAAAATCCCAATTAGAATTTGACCAAACAACATACAAGCCGTATGTTGGATTAGAATTTAATAATGAAGGCTCAAAACTTTTTGGTGATATTACCACTAAAAATGTTAATAAAAGAGTAGCCATTTATTTAGACGGAATTCCAATAAGTATCCCCGTTGTCCAAGAGCCAATTACTGGCGGTCGGGCTCAAATAAGCGGTGATTTTACGGTTGAAGAAGCTAAGAAATTAGTTCAGAGATTAAATGCAGGCGCCTTGCCAGTGCCTATTATCTTGATTAGTCAACAAAATGTCGGCGCGTCTTTAGGTGAAGCTTCTTTAGACAGAAGCTTAAAAGCGGCCTTGGTTGGCTTGATTGTCGTGGCTTTATTTATGATATTTTATTATCGCCTGCCGGGCATTTTGGCGGTTATTGCTTTGGCTATTTATGCTGTTATAGTTTTAGCAATTTTTAAATTGATTCCAGTTACCCTGACATTAGCCGGAATAGCTGGCTTTGTTTTGTCTGTGGGAATGGCGGTTGATGCTAATGTTTTAGTCTTTGAACGGATGAAAGAGGAATTAAGATCTGGAAGAAATTTGGGCAGAGGCATTAACGAAGGATTTAAAAGGGCATGGCCTTCTATCCGAGACGGAAATATTTCTACTCTTATTACTGCAATAATTTTGTTTTGGTTTGGAACGGGCGTAATTAAAGGATTTGCCTTAACTTTATTTATTGGTATTTTAATTAGTATGTTTACGGCAATGATTGTAACTAAAACATTTCTTAAATTGTTTGTTGGTGGAAAAATAGAAAAAATTAGGTGGATATTTGGAAAAGCTAAAGTTAAAAGTTAATATGAATATTATTAAGCATCGAAAAATCTTCTTTATTTTTTCAGGACTGCTCATAGCTGCAAGCATTATTGCGCTGTTTTTGTGGCAGCTTAATCTTAGCATTGATTTTGAGGGGGGAAGTTTATTAGAAATAGAATGGATTGACCAAAGACCGGAAAATAAAGATGTTCAAGAGAGTTTAATTTCTTTTGAACTTGGAAAGATCAATATTCAATCTACCGGGGACAGGGGAATGCTTTTAAGATTTAAAAATATTGATGAAAATACCCATCAAAAAATACTTAATAATTTAAAAAATGATTTTGGCAATTTGGAAGAAAAGAGATTTGAATCTATTGGTCCGATTATTGGAGCAGAATTAAAAAAGAAAGCTCTTTGGAGCATTTCTTTAACTTTAATAGTTATTCTTATCTTTGTTGCCTGGGCGTTTAGAAAAGTTTCTTTTCCAATTAAGTCTTATCGTTATGGAATAATCGCTGTTATTGCTCTTTTTCATGACGTCCTGATAATCGTAGGCGTATTTTCTGTTTTAGGGCATTTTTATGGAGTTGAAGTCGGCGTTCCTTTTGTTGCTGCCTTGTTAACGGTTTTAGGATATTCGGTGAATGACAGTATTGTTGTTTTTGATAGAATTCGAGAAAATCTTTTATCTTACAAAACTAAAGATGAAGAATTTGCGGAAACGGTTGGGACAAGCCTTAATCAAACAATTACTCGCTCAATAAATACTTCCCTGACTACTCTCTTAGTCTTGCTTGCGGTTTTCTTTTTTGGCGGAGCAAATATTCAATATTTTGTTTTAGCCTTAATTTTAGGAATATTTTTTGGAACTTATTCTTCAATATTTATTGCCAGTCCTTTATTAGTGGCTTGGGAAAAGAGAAAAAAGTAAAAACCCTTGACAAGGATTTTAGCTTGTGCTAAAATATAGTAAATAATGATTTATATCTAAATTTTAGCACAAGTAAAAATCCTTATTTAACACTTTCACTTGGGAGAGAGAAAAATAATGAATAACAAGAACTTTCAATCAGAAATTTTAAGGAGGGTGGAAGAAGCTTTAAATAGTCTTCCCAAAGAACGTTTTAAAAATATTGTTAAACGTAGATTTGGTCTTGAGAATGGCAATCGGGAAACCCTTCAAGCAATAGGCCAAAATTATGGCATAACCAGAGAGCGAGTTCGCCAGATTGAATCTGACGCTCTTAAGATTTTAACCAAACGCCAAAATCTTTCTATTTTTAAGCCAATTTTTGAATATCTTGATAAACTTTTCGAAGAATATGATTACCTGGTAGGAGAGCAAAGGCTTCTTGATTCAATTACAAATACTGAAGAATCTCACCCTGCTCGTTCGGCCGTAATAATGGTTTTGACTTTAGGAAGTCCTTATCAAAGATTTGCCGAATGTAATGAATTTTTTCCTCATTGGGCAACCAAGAAATCAGCAAGAACAATGGTCCAAAAAATAGTAGATTCTTTGGTTGATTATCTAAAAGAGCAAAATCGAGTTTATTCTTCTTCTGATATTTTAGATTTTCTTTTGTCAAAGCATAAAAATATTTCAAAAAATGCCATTCAAAACGCTTTAGATATTTCCAAGAATATTGATAAAAATATTTTTGGAGAATTAGGCTTAAGTCATTGGGCCGAAATTAATCCCAGGGGGGTTAGAGAAAAGGCTTATTTGGTTTTGAGAAGAAAAGCCAAACCCAATCATTTTACTAAAATTACCGATTTAATTAATGAAGCTAATTTTTCTAATCGTCAAACTTTTCCTCAAACAGTCCATAATGAACTGATAAAAGATGACCGGTTTATCCTTATTGGTCGGGGCACTTATGCTCTTAGAGAATGGGGATACGAGCCGGGAACAGTTAAAGAAGTTATTGCTAAAATTTTATCCGAAGCTCAAAAACCTTTTACAAAGAAAGAAATTATTTCTGCTGTTTTGCAAAAACGCCAAGTTAAGCCAAATACAATAGTTATTAATCTTCAAAATAACGCGGAATTCGAAAAATTAGAGAACGGGAAATTTAGGTTATGTTAATTGCCTTTAAAATAGCTTTTAAAGTACTTTTAGAGTATTGGTGGATTATTGCACCGGTGGCTCTTTTTTTTATTTTTAAAGAACTTTGGTTGGATTATATTCAAACCAAGTATCTTAATTCTATAAAATGGACTCTTCTTGAAATAAAGATTCCAAAGGAAGTCCAAAAGACTCCCAAGGCGATGGAGCAAGTATTTGCCGGATTCCATGGAATTCACAGTAATCCTGATTTTATCGAAAAATGGTTTAAGGGAAAGGTGCAGTTATGGCTTAGCTTGGAAGCCATTAGTGATGGCGGACAAATTCATTTTTTAATTCGAACTCCTGAAAAATTTAGAAATCTGGTTGAGGCTCAGCTTTATGCCCAATATCCCGACGCAGAGATTTCCGAGGCAGAAGACTATGTAAATACTCTTCCCTCAAAAATTCCCAGTAATGATTATGATATTTGGGGAACCGAACTTCTTTTAACCAAGGAAGATGCTTATCCTGTTAGAACTTATCCTTATTTTTTTGAAGAAGCTAAAGAAGAGGAGAGAACCGATCCAATGGCTTCTCTCTCCGAAGTGCTTGGCAGTTTAACTCCCAAAGAGCATATCTGGATTCAATTTTTAATTGCGCCTACTGGCGACAAATGGAAAAAAGACGGGGAAAAATTGGTAGAAAAACTTATTGGCAAAAAAGTAAAAATTACTGAAAGGGGAATGATGCTGGGAGAAGCTCATAGCTGGCTTGATGCTACGATGGAAACATTGCACGAATTATTTTTCGGCCCCATTAGTCCTCAAAAAACTTCTAAAGAATCAAGGAAAGAGCAATCAATGGAAAACTTAATGAGCTATTTAACTCCGGGACAAAGAGAAGTTGTTTCAGCAATTGAAAAAAATATTGCTAAAATAGGCTTCCAAACATTAATAAGATTTGTTTATTGGGCAGAATCAAGCATATTTTCTAAAGCCAATACAGCGGCAATTATAGGTACCTTTAAACAATTCAACACTCAAAATTTAAATGGATTTAAGCCCAATAAAAAGATTAGTCCCAGTATTGATTATTTCTTTAAAAACCGAAGAAACTTTTATCGAAAAGTAAGGGTTTTTAATAATTATAAAAAAAGGTATTTTCCTTTCAAAGGATTTTCTAAAAGAGGATTTATTTTTAACACTGAAGAATTGGCTACTGTATATCATATTCCCGGAAAAATTGTTGAAGTATCGGCAATGCCAAGAATAGAAGCAAAAAAAGGAAGTCCTCCGAGTCAACTGCCAACCGAATAATTATAATTCGAATTACTATGAGCGATAGCGAAATAACAACTTTTGCCAAAACTAATTTCCGCAACAAATGGACAAAATTTGGCATTAAAACAGATGATCGCCGGCGTCATATATATCTAATTGGGAAGACTGGCATGGGTAAAACCGTAATGTTGGAAAATATGGCTATTCAAGATATCCAAAATGGAAATGGAGTGGCAGTGATTGATCCTCACGGAGAATTTGCCGATCGAATGTTAGACTTTATCCCAAAGGAGCGGGTTAACGATGTTATTTATTTTAATCCGGCAGACCAGGATCATCCTATTGCCTTTAATGCTATTGAGCAGGTTGCTCCGGAATTTAGACATTTAGTTGCTTCTGGTTTAATGGGAGTTTTCAAAAAAATCTGGCCCGATGTTTGGAGCGCTCGAATGGAATATATTTTACATAATTCAATATTAGCTTTATTGGAATGTCCTAATTCGACCCTTCTCGGCATTAATAGAATTTTGGCGGATAAAGATTATCGAAATGAAGTTATTAATAAAATAACCGACCCGACTATAAAATCATTTTGGACCAATGAATTTGCTAAGTATCCGGATAGATTTCGAGAGGAAGCTGTAGCTCCTATCCAGAATAAAGTAGGTCAATTTATTTCTGCTCCTTTAATTAGAAATATTATTGGTCAGACTAAGAGCGCTTTTAATATTCGAGAAATAATGGATAAAAGAAAGATTTTAATTGTTAATCTTTCCAAGGGAAAAATAGGCGAGGATGCCAGTCATCTTTTAGGAGCTTTGGTTGTTACCAAGCTTCAGCTGGCAGCTATGAGCCGAGTGGATGTTCCCGAAGAAGAGAGAAAGGATTTTTATCTTTATGTTGATGAATTCCAAAATTTTGCTACCGAAGCATTTGCTAATATTTTATCGGAAGCAAGAAAATATCATCTTTGTTTGATTTTAGCTCATCAATATATTACTCAAATGGACGAAACAGTCCGAGATGCTATTTTTGGAAATGTTGGCACTATTATCAATTTTCGAATTGGAGCCGCAGATGCCGAATTTTTGGAAAAGGAATTTTTGCCGGAATTTAACGCTGATGATTTGGTTAATTTAGCAAAGTATAATATTTACTTAAAATTGATGATTGATGGAGTTGCCTCTCGGGCTTTTAGCGCCGACACTTTACCTCCCTGTCCGAAGCCGGACAAAAATAATAAAGAAGAAATTATTAAAATTTCCAGAGAAAAATACGGGACAAAAAGAGAGACAATTGAAAAAGAAATTGCCAAATGGAGTGAGGCAGTAATTGTGGCGGCTACTGAGAAAGATAAGCCTTATGAGGCAGTTTGTTCTGCTTGCGGAAAGAAAACCAGGGTTTCTTTTAAGCCCGATGGAGTAAGACCTGTTTACTGTTCAGTTTGCCTTGAAAAAGCAAGAGCAGGAAAAGTTGCGGCCTCTGTAGCTGAGGCTAATTCGGCGAAAGAAGCTGCTCCAACGGACAAGGAAGAAACAAAAGAAACAATTAAAAGAAAGAGAAAAGAAGTAGACATCCCGGGCTTAAGAAGCGTTCTATCAGAATCCTTAAAGGACGTTAAAAAAGAAGAATAATTAGTTAATTTTTTAAATAATTATTTCCATAGGGGAAAAGGAATTTTCCTCTTTTTTTGTTTTTTATGTTATGATAAAAGTAATATGAGCAATATTGAGAAACTTAGGAAAATTAGATTGGAAAAACTAAGGGCCTTGCAAAAGGCTGGGATTAATGTTTATCCGGCCGAAGTTTTGCGTACTAACTCAAATCAAGAAGCGCTGGATAAGTTTTTAGGACTTTCAAAGCAGAAAAAAAAGATATTTTTAGTAGTTCACAATCAAGTAAATTTGGAAAAAGACAAAATTTTTGGCGGGGAAGAAATACGGCCATATCAGCAAGCGTAAAGATTTTATTTTCTTCTTTAATTTTTTTAATTTTAGCAGGAATTTTTGCTTTTTTGCTCTTTTCCAAAGTAAAAATTGAAATTTGGCCGGAGACATCAATATTAACCCTTGAGACAAACATTAATGTAGAATTGGGGAAAGATGGACCAGATTTTGAGATAAAGATTATTCCCGGGAAAGTTTTTGAAGACCAAAAAACCACTTCAAAAGAGTTTTCTGCTTCTGGCAAAATGATGAAAGAGGAAAAAGCGAAAGGTATAGTCAGGGTATTTAATAA
>CAZYRO010000041.1:0-6380 GCA_964649435.1 uncultured Candidatus Saccharibacteria bacterium
AGTTTTAAAAAATGTTTGGGTTTTTAAGACAAACCAATTATTAGGTTCATGGGCAGCAGTAATAGCAAAAAGAATCTTTAGGAAAAAATTAATTATTAGGCAAGGGTATCAACTTTCTCTTTTTGTCAAAAAAAACTTTTTAAAAATACTTTTGGCTCGGATAATAGAAAAAATTGCCTATAAAAATGCTGATTTAATTATTACTACCACTGATAAAGAATTTATCTCGACCAAGTATCGCTTAAATGAGCAGAAAATAAAGCTTATCCTTAATTTTATTGATACAGAAGTTTTTAAGCCTCTTTCTACGAAGAAAAAATCAAGCAGATTGATTTTTATTGGTCGGTTTATAAAACGGAAAAATATTTTAGCTCTCATAGAGGCGGTGAAAAATTTAGACGCAGAGCTTGTCTTAATAGGGAAAGGAGTATTGAAAAAAAAGATTGAGCAGAAAATTAAAGATGAAAAAATAGAGAATATAAAGCCATTGGGCATAATTCCAAATAATCGGATGCCCGCGGAGTTAAATAAATCGCAAATTTTTGTTATCCCGTCCTTTTTTGAGGGGAATCCCAAAGTGCTTTTAGAGGCTATGGCTTGTGAATTAGCTGTAATAGGGGCTGATGTTAAAGGAATAAAAGAAATTATCACTCATAAGAGAAATGGATATTTATGTGAGACTAATTCAAAATCTATACGAAAAGCAATTATTGAACTAACAAAAAATCCAAAACTTGCTGAAAAAATAGGCAAAAATGCCAGAAAATATATTTTAGAAAATTGCAGCTTGGAAAAAATTATTGAAAAAGAAGTTAAAATTTATAAATCGTTATGAAATTTTATGACAGGAAAAACAAGAGATTAATAATGGTTGAACAAAAAGCAGATTCAGAACACTGGGATAAACATTGGCATTTAGATGATTTTGTTGAAAGAGTAAAGGCTGGTAAAGACAGTAGACGTGTTAGAAAATTTACAAAAAAATTTTTACCCGCAGGCTCAAAAATTTTAGAAGGAGGATGCGGTATTGGGCAGAATGTTTTTGGATTGGAATACTGGGGCTATAATGCTTATGGCGTTGATTTTGCTCAAAAGACTGTAAAAAAAATAAAGAAGAACTTTCCCGAATTAAAAGTATCTGTTCAAGATGTTAGAAAGTTAGATTTTCCAAATGATTTTTTTGACGGCTATTGGTCTGTGGGCGTGATTGAGCATTTTTGGGAAGGATGCAATAGTATTTTATATGAGGCGAAAAGAGTGATTAAGTCAGGAGGATATTTTTTCCTTACCCTTCCTCATCTTTCATCCCTAAGGAAGTTAAAAGCAAAATTAGGATTTTATAAAATTTTTAAAAGCAATTCCAAAGTCGATGATTTTTATCAATTTATTTTAAATGCCAAGAAAGTTAAAGCAGATGTTGAGAAATGTGGATTTAAGCTAATATTAAAACGTCCCTATAACGCAACCAAAGGCATAAAAGATGAAATTTCTTTGCTGAAACTGATTTTACAGAAGATTTATGATAGTCAGAATACTTTAGCCAAGGGGATAAAATTTTTAAATTCAATTTTATTTTCTAAAGTAGCTGGACATAGTATTTTATTAGTTTTTCAAAAAAAATGAAAAATAAAATTTTGGTTTTAACAATAAAAATTGCTCTGAAATTACATTCTTTTTGCTACCGACTAGTTAGTCGATTAGGAAAGAAAATAGAGAAACAAGGCATACATCCCAAACATAGGATAATGAATTATCATCAATTTTTTGTTGATAATATTGATAAAGAGGATGTGGTTTTGGATGTGGGCTGCGGCAATGGCGCTTTAGCTTGTGATGTGGCGAAGAAGGCAAGGGAGGTAATAGGCATTGATATAGAAAAAAAGAACATAAAATTTGCTAATAAAAATTATAAAAGGGAGAATTTAAAATTTGTTATTGGGGATAGCACAAAATATAAATTCAATAGAAAGTTTGATGTTATTATATTAAGTAATGTATTGGAGCATATTGAAAACAGAGCCGAATTTCTTCACAAGATTAGAAACTTAGCGCCAAAAATTTTAATCAGAGTGCCGATGATTAATCGTGATTGGCTTGTTTTATATAAGAGAGAAATGGGTTTAGAATGGAGAGCTGACAAAACACATTATATTGAATATACCTTGGAATCTTTTCAAGAAGAATTACAAAAAGCAAATCTTAAAATTGATAAATTTTCTATTCAGTTCGGCGAAATATGGACAGCGGTAAAATAAAAAACAAAATAAGAATTTTTAAAGATATAGTGTTTAATTTTCTATCAAACAAGAAATATGATTTATCTTATGTGATAGAATCTGCAGATTGGTTGATTAAATGGGATGGAGAAAGTATCGCAGGAAACTTAAACAAGCAAAACTTAATTAAATCCCGAACTACTACTACTTGCGTTGGGGTCAGAAATCAAATTGTTCATTTTGGCTCGCTTCATACTTTAATTAAAAAAAGTGGGATAAGAAAAGTTCATCAATCCAATAAAGTTGTTTTAACCTGGTATCATATTGTGCCGGGCGATAAAAGGATAAAATTTATTCCGAAATTGAACGATAAAGTTGATATTGTTTACACGTCCTGTAATTTAACCAA
Source organism: uncultured Candidatus Saccharibacteria bacterium (assembly GCA_964649435.1). Taxonomy (GTDB): domain Bacteria; phylum Patescibacteriota; class Minisyncoccia; order RBG-13-40-8-A; family JAUWHN01; genus CAZYRO01. The sequence continues at coordinate 2,626 of CAZYRO010000041.1, forward strand.
AAATAAGCTAATTCAATATGGCTTAGATAAAGAAAAAATTATAGTTATTCCTTTGGGCATTGACATCTCTTTGTTTAAACCCGTTTCTTTTGAAGAAAAGCAAAAAATAAGAAAACATTTAGGTATTCCCTTAGATAAAATAGTAATCGGTTCATTTCAAAAGGACGGTGTTGGCTGGGGCAAAGGATTGGAGCCGAAGTTAATAAAAGGTCCTGATATTTTTGTTAAAACAGTTGCTGAACTTAAAAAATATAATCCTTTTGTCCTTCTTACCGGACCGGCGCGAGGATATATTAAAAAAGAATTAGAAAAACAAGGTATCCCATACAAACACTCTTATTTGAAAAATTACAAAGAACTTTCCAGAATGTATAATGCGCTTGATTTGTACATAATTGCCTCCAAAGTAGAAGGTGGACCTAAGGCAATTTTAGAATCTTGGGCAAGCGGCGTGCCAATTATAAGTACAAGAGTAGGAATGGTGCCGGATATATCCAAAGATAATATAGATGTTTTGATGACAGAATCCGAGGACGTTGAGGGGCTAGCGCAGAGAGCGAGTCAGATTATTGAAGATGAAGAATTAGCTAAAAAATTAGTTAAAAATGGCCTTGTTATAGTAAAAGATTATTCGTGGGAGAAAATTGCCCAAAGATATTATGATGAAATTTATTTTAAGTTAATTCAAAAATAAAATGAAAATAAGTATAAATCTTAAAAATTTTAAAAATTCTTATGGCGGAGGAAATCAATTTAGAAAATCGCTCCAAAATTTTCTTATAAAAAAAGAGCATAAAGTCGTTAACAATCTAAATGATAATGATATTGATATAATTTTATTAATTTCCCCATTTAAATGGCAATCAAGCTCTTCTTATTCATATATTGATGCCAAAATATATAAATTAAAGCATCCGAATACAATTATAGTTCATCGCGTTAATGAATGCGATGAGAGAAAAAAAACAAATTATATGAATAAAAATTTAATTAAAGCGAACAAATCAGCCGATTATACTATCTATATTTCAAAATGGCTTAAGTCCTTATTTGAAAAAAGGGGCGTAGATAAAAATAAGCCATCAGAAATTATTCGAAATGGAGCTGATGCGGAAATTTTTAATCCAAAAGGAAAATCAAAATGGAAACCCGGAATGAAAATGAAAATTGTTACTCATCACTGGTCAGATAATTATATGAAAGGACATGATATCTACCAAAGATTGGATAAGTTGCTTGAAAGAAAAAAATATAAAGATAGATTTGAATTTTCATTTATCGGAAGAGTGCCAAAATATTTAAATTATAAAAATACAAATATTGTTTTACCAAAAAGTGGTCAGCAATTAGCTAAAGAATTAAAGAAAAACCACTTATATTTAACAGCTTCGCGATGTGAACCGGCCGGAATGCATCATATTGAAGCTGGATGTTGCGGTTTGCCCATTTTATTTATCAATAGCGGCGCCTTGCCGGAATATTGTTCTGATTATGGTTTAATGTTTGAAGAAAATAATTTTGAAGAAAAATTGATGGAGATTTATAACAACTATGATAAATATTCAAAAAAATTAGAAGACTATAAATATACTGCCGAAAGAATGTGTAAGGAATATTTGAATTTGTTTGAAAAATTATATTCTCAGAAAAAAGAAACAGAAAGAAAAAGAAAAAACCCCCTATTCTTGAATGTCGAAGTCTTTCTGCTTGAACTCAAAGAAATTTACGAATTTTTACTAATTAAATTTTATTTTGTAAAAAATAAACTGATAAAATGAACCCATATCTATCGAAAGAATATAACTCTAAAGGCAGATGGATAAGTTTTTGGTATCAGATATTTGAGGTGTTAAAGAAAAATCCAAAAAATGTTTTAGAAATAGGCGTTGGCAGCGTGATAGTTTCCGATTATTTAAAGAAAATGGGCTGTGATGTTAAAACCTTAGATACCGATAAAAGATTAAGCCCGGATTACGTAGGGAATGTTTTAAATTTACCCTTTAAGAAAAATTCTTTTGATGTTGTTCTTTGCGCAGAGGTTTTGGAGCATCTACCATTTAGTCAATTCGAATTAGGGTTAAAAAATTTGAGAAAAGTAACTAAAAAATATGTAATTTTAACCTTGCCAGAATATAGTTTGTTTAGGATTCATTTTGATATTAAGTTGATTCCTAAAATTCCAAGGATTCAAAAAATTCTAAAAATACCGTTTCCCAAAAAGCATATATATAATAAAGTTCATTATTGGGAGATTGGAAAAAGGGGATATAACCTGCGTAAAATAAAATCTATGATTGAAAATAATGGCTTTCAAATAGAAAAAACCTATTACCCCTTTGAAAATCCTCGTCATAGATTTTTTATCTTGCGAAAAAAATAGATTATAGTGAATTTATAGAGGACGAAGATTATGTCTATAAATGCAGAATATACTTGACACCTTTTGATACTTTTTGATACAATTGAAATAATGGATTCAGAAATAAAACCAAATTCAATATACACTACCAAAGAGACTAAAAAAATCCTGAAAATAAGTGATAGCACAATAAAACGCCTTTTAAAGAAAGGCATTATTAAAGCTAATAAAGTTGGCGGTCAATACAGAATTTTGGGAAAAGAAATTTTAAGATTGGTTTCACCTAAAACTGAAAGAAAAGTAGTGGGCATCTATCAAAAAATAAAAAGCAAAGCCAAAGATAAAATTAAGAGATGGTAATGCAAGAATGCGACACCAATTCATTAGTATCATTAGTATCAATTCGTATATTAGCATCGATTTAGTATGAATCAAGCAACAATAATAAAACCTAAAAAAACCTTTAATATAATACAAGAGCTCAAAGAACTTTGGCAGTATAAAAGATTGCTTTATTTTTTTACCTGGCGTGATTTAAAAGTGCGATACAAGCAAACTGCCATTGGCATTCTTTGGGCAATATTCCAGCCATTTATAACTATGGTGGTTTTTAGTATTTTTTTCGGAGGATTAGCAAAAATGCCATCTGATGGGATCCCTTATCCCATCTTTGTTTACACTGGTTTATTGCTATGGCAATTTTTTTCAAGCTCTTTATCCGAAGTTAGTAATAGTTTGGTTGGTAACAAAGCAATTATAACTAAAGTTTATTTTCCACGATTAATCCTTCCTATCTCGGTAACTATCACTAAATTTGTTGATTTTGCAATTGGTACAATTATTTTAGTAGGATTAATGGCTTATTATGGTTATCTACCTAATTTAATTGGCTTATTAATTTTGCCTTTACTTCTTTTAATAACTTTTGTAGCGGCTGTTGGCGGAGGAATGATTTTGGCTGCTGTTAATGTTAAATACCGTGACGTGCGTTATATTCTTCCTTTTTTTATTCAAATGCTCCTTTTTGTAACCCCGGTTATTTATCCAACTAGTATTGCCGGGAAATACTCCAAAATTTTAGCACTTAATCCGATGACCGGCGTTATTAAGGCGGCGCGAGCAGCGATTTTAGGCAATGCTCCTATTAACTGGCAGTTGTTATTAATTTCGAGTGTCGCCTGTTTGATCTTATTAATTATCGGAATAATTTATTTTAAAAAAACAGAAAAATATTTCGCGGATATTGTATGAGTTAAAAAGTAAAAAGTTTCCAACTTTATGAACTCAATCATCGAAGTCAACAACATATCAAAAAAATACAATATCGTCCATCAAAAGGGAGATGGCTATATTGCCCTGCGTGATGTTTTAGCTAATTTTGCCAAACATCCTTTTA
>CAZYRO010000042.1:0-6365 GCA_964649435.1 uncultured Candidatus Saccharibacteria bacterium
CCTTCGGAAGTTATTTCTAAAACTGCATATTTACATTTTGCTTTAACTGCATTTCTTAAAAATTTCTGAAGCTTAAACCGACCGGGCATTGTCATTTTTAACATGTTCGGCCATTCTTTTTTATCGATTTTAAATCTAATTGACGAAAGAGAAGCAACTTTAAAATCATTTTTTTCTAAAACTTCAGTTATTAAATGAACTACTGTTGATTTTCCATTGGTGCCCGTTACCCCAACAACAATCAGTTTCTTAGATGGAAAACCATAAATCAAAGCGCCTAAAAAAGCTAGTAAAAAATGATACCAACTTAGCAGAAATCTGGGAAGAAGTTTTTTGATTAGTACCTTCATAAAATCTTTTTAGCTATTTTATAAATTAAATACCAAAATTTATTAAAAACCAAATCGTGTGCTCCTGGATATTTGACTTGTTTTCCATTAAATCCTTTCTTGAATCTTGTCACGCCCGGCCATTTGTTTTCGTCAATGCCCCAAAAATCGTATTCAGCGCATTCTCGTTTTTTTGCTTCCAAAATCTGCTGCCATTGAAGCAGATAAGGAGCCATTAAATTTCTATATTGATAATCTGAAGCGCCATGAAGATAGATTGCTCGCTTTTTATAAAAAATTACAATATTTGCAGCTATTATTTTATTTTTATATTCGGCCACAAATAACTCTACTCCGGGTATTTCCAACATCTTTTTATAATACTCCATCGGATGAGACCGAAACCCATCTCTCTTGGTTGTTTGCTGTAATAACTGCCAAAAATCTTCAAATTTACTTTTATCTTTCTTGACTAAAACTCCTTTTTTCTCGGCTAATCGGATATTATAACGTGTTTTTGAGTGCATTTGTTTTAGTAATTCTTCTTCTGATTTTGTAATATCTAAAATTAAAGTTTTTTGTGGCTGAATATTTTGGGACTTTTTAAATCCTTTCAAATTAACCTTTTCAATGGGCTCTATCTTAAAAAAAATACTATTCTCCCTTTTAGCAATTTCTTTAATCTTTTTCAAAAAATCTTCAGATAAAAAATTTCCCTCGCAACGAGGAGAATACAAATAACTTTTTCTGAAAAGCAGATCATGCTTGATAATATTAATTGAATCTATTTGCCAAGTTTCTCTATTTAAAACTTTTTGAAAATTTATCCAATTATTTGACTGTAGAAAAGAACTCATATTATTTTCCCAATAACTTAAGAGCTTCACGAACGCGATTTTCAACTCCTTCTATTTCTTTTGGAACTTTTTTAAGTATTTCACGAGCTTCTTTTAGCTTATACCCTAAACTCATTAAAGCATCAATTGCTTCACTGTCTTCGCCAACCCCTTTTCCAGAAAATTCTTTACTAATCTTATTTTTTAACTCTAAAACAATTTTTTCTGCCATTTTTTTACCGATACCGGATACTTTTGTTAAAACATCGCTTTCTTCATTAACAATTGCTTTTTTTAAGGTATCAATTGAAACCACTGTCAAGACGCTCAGGGCTCCTTTTGGCCCTATTCCGGAAATGGAAATTAAAAGTTTAAAAATTTCCAATTCTTCAGAATTCAAAAATCCATATAGATCCATTATATTTTCTCGAACATAAAGATAAGTGTAAAGTTTGACCTGCTCTCCTTTCTTTGGTAAGTTTTTAAATGTATTGCCGGAAATATAAACCTTATAGCCAACATCATTAACATTTATAATTACATATCTATCGGTATTTAATTCAATTGTGCCTTTTAATAAACTAATCATGCTATTTTAATTTTAACTTTTATTTGGTTTTTTCGCAATCATGATTTCAGGAATTTTAATAATCAACAAGCCCACCGGCCCCACTTCTCATGATATTGTTGATAAAGTCCGTAGAATAACAAGCATCAGAAAAGTGGGACATGCCGGAACATTAGATCCTTTTGCCGAGGGAATCCTTATTGTTTTAATTGGAAAAGCAACAAAATCGCAGGCAAAATTTATGAAAATGTCAAAAACGTATCTAGCCACTTTGCGATTCGGAGCTACGTCAGATACATACGACAAAACCGGAAAGATACAAGAAACATATAATAACCAAACAATTTCCAAACTTCAAATTCAAAACATATTAAAAACTTTTATTGGTGAAACCAAACAAACACCGCCAGCATTTTCAGCAATTAAAATTAATGGTAAAAAGGCTTATGAGCTAGCCCGACAAGGAATTAAACCTGATTTAAAACCCCGTAAAATTAAGATATATAATATTAAACTTCTCAATTACAAATGGCCTTATCTAAAAATAGAAGTTAAGTGCGGAAAAGGAACTTATATTCGTTCTTTAGCCAATGATATTGGTAAAAATATAGGCTATGGTGCTTATTTGGAAAAACTAATCCGAACTAAAATAGGAAAATTCAACCTGGCTAAAGCCGTTAAAATTGACAAGCTTAATTCTCAAAACTGGCAAAAATATATTGACATTAAATCAATTAATTGATAGTATTTAATGTTTAGAACTTTAAAAATTGAATAAAGGTGGTCTAAAATGAATAAATCTAAAATAGCTGTTTTAGGGGCCGGCAACGGTGGTTTGGCAATAGCCGGACATCTTGCTTCAAAAGGATTTAAGATTAATCTCTATAGTCCTTTTTCCAGCGAACTCGCTCCAATTAAAAAAAGTGGTGGAATACGATTAGAAGGAAAAATCAAGAGTTTTGGAAGGTTAAACTTGATTACAAATCAAATTAATGAAGCGATTGAAGATGTTGAAATTATAATGGTAGCAGCTCCAGCTTTTGCTCACAAGCAAATAGCAAAAAATTGCGCTCCTTATCTCAAAAATAATCAGATTATAGTTCTTAATCCCGGTCGAACTGGCGGCGCTTTGGAATTCAATAATACGCTTAGAAGAAAAAAAATTAAAGCAAAGGTAATTATTGCTGAAGCTCAAACTCTTGTTTACGCTTGCAGAAAAATTAGTCCAACAGAAGTTAGAATTGAAGGTATAAAAAAAAGAGTTGCATTGGCAGCCTTACCGGCAACAAGAACGAAAAAGGTTATAGAAAAACTTCAGACTCTTTATCCTCAGTTTCAACCAGCTAAAAATGTCTTAGAAACCAGCTTTGATAATATTGGAGCTGTTTTTCACCCGGCAATCATGTTGACCTATGTTTTCGAAATTAAGCAAAAAAAGGAATTCAATTTCTATAATATCACTAAGGCAACGGCCAAATTGCTGGAAGAAATAGATAAAGAAAGACTGAATGTAGCCAGAGCTTTCGGTATTAAACTGAAATCCGCCAGTCAATGGTTGGAAGAGGCTTACGGCGTCAAAGGAAAAAATCTTTACGAAAAAATAATCGCCAATAAAGCTTACAAAAACATAAAAGCGCCAAAAAAATTTGATGTCAGGCAAATAACAGAAGATATTCCCTGTGGTTTAGTTCCTATTGTCCTATTTGCCAAATTGGCAAAAGTTAATACTTTATTTTCTACTGCCGTTATAGAAGAATGCTGTTATTTGCTAAAAAGAAATTTTTGGCAGGAAGGAAGGAATTTGGAAAGTTTAGGATTATCAGAAATGAGCATAAAAAAGATAAAAAGATTTGTAAACTCAGGAAGGAGATAAAAATGAATAAAAAAAGGATAATTGGAAGCTCTATTGAACCCTGTATACACAATTTAGGAATAAAGACTTTTATAAAATTATTAAAGTCTTCGGATTCTAATTTCTCAGGTCATGATTTAGGCATGGCCAGCATAGAGAAAATAATTGGTATCATAAAAGAAACAAAACAACCGGGCTTAATTGTGGGACTTTCTTATCGCTTAGCCGATGTGGGACTGAAAGAAATCATAGAAAGATTTGTAAAGCAAATTCATGAAGAAAAATTAGAGCCAAAAAGAAGTAGAATTAAATATGTTTTTGGCGGAACAGTTCCAGGAGCAAATCTTATCAGAGCAATGACAGGACAAGAAATAGAAGAAGATCTCTTTGCTCAAAAAGAGCAGAATTACGACCTGAATAAAGTTAAGGAAGAATATAAAAACAATTCTAAATTCAAAAATTTCTTTGTTCTAATTGCGGACGGGAATACCAAAAGAGAAGAAATACTCGAATTCGCTGAAACACATAAAACTCATTCGCAAAAAGAAGAAGTTACGGCGCAAGATTTATTAAAAAGAATAAAACAAGCAAGAGAGCAAGAAAATCGAGCTATATATCGAGTCCATATTGGTCTTGCAACTAAAACATTAAAACCAACGTTGGACGACATAGAAAAGGTTTGCAAAGATAAAGTTTGGGATATTGTATCAATTGCTCCGGACCAACATGCTCAAGAACATCTTTATCATTTTATTACCGGAGAAAAAAATACTAAGAAATACCCTGTTGCTCAGGGAGGATGCCCGATTAGGTCAAAAAAGGATTTAGTAAAACTATGGAAAGCAAGCCAATGCGGTAATTTTCCTTTAGAGCGAATATACTCTGGGACTGATAACTTGATAGAGCAAGGCAAGATTTTTGACGAAACTATACACATTTGCTTCCCTGCTGTTCCTATATTCTGGTATAACAAATTGGATGGGCGAGGACCAATAGCCATTAAAGAAGGAATCAAAGAACATCAAAAAGTTATTCGATTTTGGGCAAAAAGAAATAAACCGTTGGAAATCAACGATCCACATCAATGGCAATTGCGAGAATCCAGTGATAATACTTATGTTGTTGACCATGTTCTATGCGCTGTTGTTGCCAAAAAAAACGGAATTAAGAATTATATAATGCAGATGATGTTTGATTTGCCAAGAGGAATAAGTTATCGAAATGATTTGGCTAAAATGAAAGCTGCTTATGAATTAATTAGGATATTTGAAGATAAAGATTTTAAAATAATCAAAGAAGTTCGAGCTGGATTATCTGGTTTTCCGGAAAACTTATACGAAGCTAAAGGACACTTGGCCTGCGCAACTTTATTCCAGCTTTTTATGGAACCCGATATTATTCATATCGTAAGTTTTAATGAAGCTCATCATGAAGCAAAGGCAGAGGATATAACTGAAAGTTGCAAAATAGTGCGCGCAGTAGAAAGACAATTTAAAAAAGGCAAAACGCCGGATATCTGGAAAGATGAAAATATTCAAAGTAGAAAATTAGAACTGAAAAGAGATGCTGTCTATACTCTCCTTCATATTGCTCTACTCGGTGGATATCAAGGTAAATACAAAGATAAAATCAATCTCCAAAACTTTGACGAATTTTTAAGAGACGAAACTGAATGTAAAATCGTCCTACTTGATCTTGTTGATGAAAAAAACTATTCTAACAAAAAATGCGGATTGATTAGCGCTGATGCTCTTGACTTAACTTTGCGAACAGGATTGCTTCAAGCTCCGGTTATAGCCGATGTTGATAAAAGATATAGTATGGCAACCAAGTGCGAAACAGAAATTATTGACGGCGCCTGCAGAACAGTAAGCTTTAATGGAGAGAAAGTTAATAATGAGATAGAAAGAATTAATAAAGCATGCAGATATTTTGAAGAACAAATTAAAGGCACCAAGGTTAAATATGAGGGCGAAACGCTTAGCCGCGGAATTTCTGAAAAAGATGTTAGAAAATTAAGAGATAAACTGAAAATATACGATTTCAAAAAGAAAAAAGTCTTAGTGGCAGATTTTGGCAGTACTTTCACTAAAGTAGTTATGCTGGATACAGAAACTCAAAAAATAAAATTTAGGTATGTTCCGACCGTTGTTGAAGATTTAAGAATATCTTTGGCCAACGGCTTGGGAATTTTAAACAAAAACCTAATAAATGACAAAGAAAAACTTAAATACGAGATAGAAAAAGAAATCAAAAAATACGACTTAAGGTTTGCCTGCAGCAGCGCTAAGGGCGGACTAAAAATTGTAACCGTTTCTGCAGTTAAAAGCGAAAGTGGTAAAGCGTCTGAATTAGCCGCTCTAAAAGCGGGAGGTAAAATTCTGAATTCTTACAATGGAGAATTATCGGCAAATGAGGCAAAACAAATTTTTACGGAGGACAAGCCGGAGTTAGTTCTTTTAACAGGTGGAGTCGATAAGGGTGGTAATCAAGAAATAGTTATTCATAATGCTAAAAAAATTGCCGAATACGCGCATTTAGCCAAAGAATACAGCAGTGATGATGGAATACCCATAGTTTATGCCGGAACTCAAGATGCAAATGAAAAAATAGGGCAGATATTTGCCGAAAAAAACGTAATGGTTCAAATCACTAAAAACATAATGCCGGAAGTAAATAAATTTGATATAGATGCCGCAAAAGAAGCAATTAGCAAGCTATTCAGGCAGGTTATCATTAAAGTTAAAGGATTTGATAAAGTTCAAAATTACTTTAGCTTG
>CAZYRO010000043.1:0-6218 GCA_964649435.1 uncultured Candidatus Saccharibacteria bacterium
CAAATAATTGATGAGCTCGGCGGAATTGATGTATTTGTTGAAAAAGATATTTACGATCCCGCTTTTCCAGGACCAAATAATTCTTATCAACTTTTCATTCTCAAAAAAGGCCAGCATCATCTTGATGGCAAAACTGCTTTAAAATATATACGAACTCGCCATGATGCTTCGGGTGATTTTGCCAGGATGTCGCGTCAGCAAAAAGTTTTAACTGCGCTCAAAGAAAAAATTTCCTCTCTTCATCCTCTTTGGAACTTAAATATTATACTGGAAATCTGGCAAACTGCAAGGAATCATTTTCAAACCAATTTATCGTTAAAAAACATAAAAACTTTTTGGCAAATAGCAAAAGATATTGACATTAAAAAAATTAAATTTAAAGTACTTGATGCAACAACAGGACTCATAATTCCCGACCATATTATTCTCGGAGGAAAAGAAGCTTATATACTCAAGCCAAAAGCAGGTATTGAGAATTATGAGGAAATTCGGGAATATATCAATAATCTTGCAAAACAAGATTAAGTTTCTAATGACCAAAACCTCAAACAAAATACTAATAATAGGACTAGGGAATCCGGGGCATAGATATAAAAAAACCCGACATAATATTGGTTTTCGGGTTATTGATGCTTTGAAAAAAGAAGTTTCTGCCAGAGATGTTCTTTTGTTTAAACCTCAAACCTATATGAATCAATCCGGCAGGGCAGTAAAAAAAATAATTCAAAATTCAACCTACCTGCCGGCAAGGCAGGCCTGCCTGCCGGCAAGGCAGGAATTCAAAATTCAAAATTCAATTGTTGTTCACGATGATGTTGATTTGCCGCTAGGAATTGTACGAATAAGCAAAAATGTTTCTTCAGCCGGCCATAAAGGAGTTCAATCAATTATTGACGAATTAGAAACGCAGGATTTTGCGAGAATTAGAATTGGAATCAAGCCTAAAATCGAAAAACTCCAAAATACTGAAAATTTTGTATTACAGAAATTTTCCAAAGAAGAAGAAAAAAACATTAAAAAAGTTATTAAAAAAACAGTTGAAATAATTAAAGAAAGTTTGAAGCAAGAAATTAGAAATGCAACAATAAAAATATAAAAAAACAAAATAATAAAGTAAAAAGATGAGTTTGATTCAAAAAAAACTCATCTTTTTAATTGTTGGCGGTCAAGCCATTTACCTGTTAAGTAAACAGCAAAAACCACTAAATGGCCAAAAAATAAACATCCTAAAAATTCTCCTACCGTTACTCCAAATATCAATTTATCCTCCTTTAATATCATTCTTGTCGTTTAATATTATTACTATAAATAATATTAAGATAGATAAATAAACTTTTAATGATATTAACCAATCAAATAAAAACGTTATAGCAAATAAAAACGTTACACCAAAAAGAATTGCCAAGCATAAGCTTATAACGAAAGTCCAATTCCCATTAATGATATTCAAAGTCGGCTTTTTACATCTTTCTTTCATAATTTGTCTCCTTTTCAAACAATAGTTGTCAAACAACTCTATGCAAGTATTATAACAAATTATAAAGTATATGTCAAGCGAATGAATTTAATTTTCGGTATTACTTTCTCTGATTACGATAGCAGTCTCGACAATAAATTTCTTGGCCTGGATTGGGCTCAAATGGAAGCTCGGTTATGTCAGCGCCGCAAGACGCGCACTTCCAATTGCCTTGATACATTTTTCTTTGAAATCCTCTATTACCTTGTCGCTGATTTCGTCTTTCTCGATAACAATCACGACAATATAACGGCGAATCTCCAGAAGGCTCAAATGGAAGCTCGGTTATAGCTGCTCCGCATTGACTACATTTCCAATTTCCTTTGTATATCTCTCGCCCATAAGAGTCGGTGTCTTGGTTCTTAGATGTCACGATAATAAAATTTCATAAAAACAACTTATTTTAAAATAAACTAATTACGTACTTTAAATAATAAATTGTAAATATAAATTTTAACTAATTGTTTAATAACGACCTTTAATTAATCTTCAACTAAAATAAGGATATATTGGTATTAACGATATTATAAAATAATAAATCTGTCAATTCTTCTTTGCCGGGCAAATTTCTAAAAAATCACAATACTCACACAAACCACTAGGATTAGGCAAGAATTCTTTAGTATTTTTGATATCTTTAATTTTTTTCAAAATTTGATCTTTAATTTTTTTCCGATCAATATTTAGAGCATCAAAGTTTTCGACTCGCCCCTTATCAAGATAATAAAAGCTAACAGTCCTAACTACTTTATCAAAGTTTAATTCTGATAGAAGTTTATAGAAATTAAGTTGAAATTGATCTTGATTTTCTCTGCCGGTTTTAAAATCAATTATCCTTAAGCTTCCGTCTTTTAACTCATCAATTCTGTCAAATTTTCCGGAAAGGAAAAAGTCCTCATTCAATGGCTTAATTAATTGCTTATAATCATCAAACGATTTTTTAATTTGATTAGTGGGCAAATAGAATATTGAAGGATTTGTTTCTCCTAACTCAAAGAAGTTTTGAAGAATTCTAAGAGCATCATAATAAATTTTGCGCTCATGTTCTATGCTGCGAAATCCTCCTAATTTGCCTAACGGCGGTTTTTTGTAAATATCAATTTCTGAAAACCATGCCTCATATAAACAGTCTTTAAGACTTTGAAAAGTTCGTTCGCCTAACGGTAAATGATAAAAGAGGGTAATTGCTCCATGAACTGCCTGCCCTTTGGTTTTATAATCGCGAGGTTTTCTGAATTGTTTTTTAATTTGAGTAATTTTTGGGTCAAGATATTCAAAATAATATTGTTTTTTACACTTATCAAAAAGACTTAGTTTAGAATAAGAATAAATTTTCGAAAAATCAATATTTTTCATGTAATATCTGAAGAGATTCTTTTTGCTATATTATCTAATTCTTCTTTGCTGAAAAATTCAATAATGATTTTGCCCTTTTTACTTCCTCCGCTTAATTTAACTCGAGTACTTAAAACTTTGCTTAATTTATCTTCAAGATTTTTAAAATAAAAATCTTTTTTACTTTTTACTTTAGACTTTTTAGAAGGAATATTGGCAATTTTCTTAGCTAAAGCTTCGGTTTGGCGAACGTTTAATTTCTTTTTTAAGATTTCCTTAAAAAGTAAAAGCTGTTTTTCAATATTCGGCACAATGAGAATTGCCCGACCATGCCCTTCGCTTATTTTATTTTCTAAAATTGCCCTCTGAACTTCGGCGGGCAAATTTAATAATCGCAAGGTATTAGCAATTACTTCTCGACTTCTACCCACTTTCCTGGCAATGCTCTGTTGGGTAAAATTAAACTCATCGCTTAATTTCTTAAAGGCATAAGCATTCTCAATGGGATTTAGATTATCACGCTGAAGATTTTCGACTAAAGCTAATTCTAATTTTTTCTGTTCCGAGCTTTTTCTGATAATCGCCGGAACTTGAGACAAACCAATCATTTTAGATGCTTTAAGCCGCCTCTCGCCGACAATTAGTTGGTACCCATCATTTACTTTAACTACAACTAATGGCTGCAAAATCCCATATTCTTTGATAGAATTGGCTAATTCTTGAAGTCGGATTTTATCAAAATTCTTCCGAGGCTGATAAGGATTCTTTTTTATCTTTTCAATTTCAATATAAAAAATATCATCGGCTTTATCCGAAGATTTTTGATTTTCATTAAATCTTTTTGAGGGAATTAAAGATTGTAATCCTTGGCCCATAGTCATATTCCTAAAACTTCACGAGCTAATCGCAAATATGCTCTTGCGCCGATTGATTTATGATCATGCTGTAAAATAGTTTTACCAAAACTCGGTGCTTCAGCTATCTTGATGTCTTTAGGAATTATCGTTTTAAAAACATAGCCGGGAAAATTTCGCTGGACTTCTTTTTTCACTTGCTTAGCAAGTTTAATTTTTCCATCATACATAGTAAGCAAAGCTCCGCCAATTTTTAAATCTTCTTGTAAATTTTCCTGAATAAGCTTAATTGCCTTTAAAAGCTGATTTAATCCCTGCAAAGAATAATATTCGCATTGAACCGGAATAAGTACTTCATCGGCAGCCACTAATCCGTTTATTGTTAAAATTCCCAAGCTTGGAGGACAATCAATTATAATATAGTCGTAGCTAAGGCGAATTTTATCTAAAAGTTTTAATAACTTATATTCTCTATCTTCCAAATTAACCAGTTCAATTGTCGCTCCGGCCAAATCAAAAGAGGAGGGTAAAACATCATAGCCGAAAATTCTTGTTTTTTTAATAATTTTCTTTGGATGAATTTCTTCAATTAAAGAATGGTAAATGCTTTTTTCCAAATTATCAGAAATAATTCCTACCCCGGAGCTGGCATTAGCTTGAGGATCAATATCAACTAATAAAACATACTTGCCTAGGGCAGCTAAATAAGCGCCGAGATTAACAGCAGTCGCGGTTTTACCAACCCCTCCCTTTCTATTACAAATACTAATTACTTTTGCCATAATATTAGTCTATCGTATCATACCTTTTTAAAATTGACAAATTGAATAATTTTGATAAGATAAAAGAGGGCCGCGGTGGTGAAACTGGTAAACACGCAGCACTCAAAACGCTGTGGGCGCAAGCCCTTGAGAGTTCGAGTCTCTCCCGCGGCACAAAATATAGTTTCAACTAAAAAATGCCATTTTGAAATTTAAATGGCATTTTTAATTTTTAGAATAAGCTTTATCATACTTTCCATTTTTTTGGTTCCACTTACGAACTTTCTTTAAAACAAAAGCAAAGATTAAAGCAAGAAAAATATAAAAAAGATAAGTAGAAATTTCCTGATAGAGTATGTTTCGAGAATAATTAAATTTTTCTCTTATCAGAGTCTCGATTCCAGATTTTAATTGAGGTTGAATCCAGCTCCAGACGCCCAAAGAATGCCCAATAGATAAAGCAAAAAATAAAACATGAGAAAACATGGAAGTTAACTTATTAATCAAAAAAGTAATAAGAATTACCCAAAAAACCAAACCCAAGGTGAAAGCTAGGGGTGTAGACAAAGAAGCGTTTTCCCCATAATACTGGTTTCATTGCAATTCGAATAATTTTGCCAATAACGAAGTGACTGACCAATTAAAGTTAAAAAACAATCGGCCATCACTATTATTAAAATAATTCTAGCAAATAACTTTTCTAAACTGTTTCTGCTCATTAAGTATGGGCCAAACCAAAACCAAAAAATTAAAAAAACTACTGAAATCACCAAGCAAATCCAAAGCCACATTTCAAATTACCTCCTCTTTATAAAAATTTTTAAAAGAACCGCACTCAAAATTCCCACAACAATTCCTGCTCCAACATCCAATGGATAATGCAAGCCAACAAAAATTCTAGCTAAACCAACAAAGAAACTTAGAATAAAAAATGCAACGCCAAATCTTTTATTAAAAAAATAAACAGCCGCAGATAAAGCAAAAAGAAAAACAACATGGCCCGAGGGAAAAGAACCAGAGTTAGTGTGTTCCATAAGTAAAGTTACTTGATGATTTATAAAAGGTCTGGGACGATGCCAGATTAATCTAATTAATTCGGTAATTATTAATCTAGATAAAATAACACCAATTCCAATAAAAAGCAAATATTGAATTCGTTCTTTCTTAGCTTTAATCAAAAAGAAAACAGCTATTGCTCCGGCTACCAGAAAATAAACTAAATAAGAAGCAAAAAAAATTGCCAAGGCATCTAAACAAGGCCATTTCCCAGCAAGATTATTTATGTATGTAAATAAAAAATAATCCATTGAATTTATAAATTCTTAAATGAGCTCAGTAAATAATTTTAAATAATCTCTTAAAAGGCGAGGGATTAAAAATTTTTCCCTAACTGTTTCTTTGGCTTGTTTGCCTATTTTTTTAGCTAAATTAGGGTCTTTAATTAGCTGGATAATTATTTTAGCTGTTTCCTCGGGTGAATTGACCAAAAAACCGTTCTTGCCATTCTCAATTTGGACCCTTATTCCTCCTACATTACCTCCGATAATCGGCTTTTCTTTCCACATTGCTTCTGTTACGGTCAAGCCAAATCCCTCTTTAATTGACTTCTGTAAAATAATATCCGAAGCAACCTGAAAGGCATTAACCAAAATATCATTTTCAATATTAAAAGTTCTAATATCCGAAAAAAGAAAAATATCTGGATCACCCTTGGCATATTTTTTGACTTTTTCGTAAACTTTTATTGCCTCA
>CAZYRO010000044.1:0-6063 GCA_964649435.1 uncultured Candidatus Saccharibacteria bacterium
CTTGCCAAACTCCGAGCCAATTGCTCCTCCAATCCAACCGCCTAAAACAAGAGCTGCAATTATAAAACTGGCAGCATATCTAAAGAAAAATAACCAAATTGCTTTAGGATGTAAATATTGCATTTTAGATTCTTGATTCATAGATTTTTAATTTTTAATTTTACATTCTTATAATACCATATTAAACTTGTTATCAAAATCCCAATACTATCAATTCCAACATCTTCCAATCTTCCCTCTCTTCCAAAAATAAAAGTTTGATGGTATTCATCAGACAAAGCATATAGAAAAGTAATAATTATAGAAAGAATTATTGCTTTTTTAGTTTTTGTTCCACCCGCCCTAAAGGCCCGAAAAAGCAAAAAAGTCAAAATTGCATACTCTAAAATATGGGCAATTTTCCGAAAAATAAAATCCTGCTCCAAACCGCTTTTTAAGTTCGGAATAGCTGAAAGAATAAATATAATCCCCGTCCAAATAATAACCGGAAGCCAAAATTTTAAAAACTTTTCCATAATTGACAAATAAAATATACTATGCTAAAATAAAATCTAGTTCCTTGAAAAGGAGGATTAAGATTGAAAAACCTAAAAAGAATTACCTGGTTTGCCATAGTATTAACTTCAGAACTTGTATTCCTTTTTCACAATAGACGAATCAGGCAAGAGCAAAAACAAGAAGAACATAAAATTATTTTAAAGCTTCTTAAATCAAATAAAGATATAAAAAAACTCTTAAAAATTGAAAATATAGAAAAATTAGGAATTAGATTTAAAAAACATCCTGAATCAAAAGAATATAACGACGAAATTCTTAAATGGACTGCTTCGTCCGACAACATAATAAAAGTTCCTCTTTCTAATAACAATAAATCTATAATCCCTTCAAATAAAGATAAACAATTTATTTATTGCGCCCACGAAATTGGCCACACAAAAGATAAAAACAATAAAACCTTTAAAATAAATCGCGCCTGTCGTTATTCAAGAGAGTCATGCTTAGCAGAAGAATTAAGGGCTGATATGAATGTCTTGGAAAGCGCAAGAAAAATAGGAAAAAAAATTGAAAAAAATCTTTGGATAATGAACCTTGTAGATCTCCGAAGCCAATGCAAGAAATGTATAAGCTTGATTAAAGATGGAGGATGTCCAAAAAGTGAAATTGTAAAAATAAAAGAATATCTGAATATTATTGATAAAACATTCGAAATTAAATCCAAAAAAACAATTTTTTTATAAAAACGAAATAACCTTACTGTTAAAAGCAAGGTTATTTTTTTAATAATTTTAAAAATTGTTCAACCGGTTTGGTGTTTATTATATCGTTTTTTGAAGCCCAAGCCCTGCGGGCTTGGGCAATGCCAAATTCTAAATAATGAAAGTGGCTGATGCTATGGGCGTCGGAATCAATTGAAATTTTCAGTCCGGCTTCAATCGCCATTCGAGCATGCTCATCATTCAAATCAAGCCTGCTGGGATAAGCGTCTATTTCTAAAAAAGTTCCTGTTCTTTTAGCTGTTTTAATAATTTTTTCCATATCTAATTCATAGCCCGGTCTTCTTTGAATTATTCGACCTGTAGGATGAAATAAAATATTACTGTAAGGATTTTCCATTGCCCTAATAATCCGTTCGGTCATATCATTTTTGAACATTTTAAGGTGTGAATGAACAGCCACCCCCACCATTTCAAGCTTTGCTAAAGTTTTGTTGTCTATATCCAGAGTTCCATCTTTCTTAATATTAACTTCTGCTCCTTTTAAAATTCTAAATTTTTTACCTTGTTTTTTGAATTTAGTGTTTATTTTATCAATTTCTCTACCTTGCTTCTCTAGTCCTTTTTTATCCAAGCCATTGGTTATTGCTAATCCTTGAGTATGGTCGGTAATCGCAATATATTCTAATCCTAACTTCATTGCTCTTTTTGCCATTTCTTCTATAGAATTTAAACCATCAGACCATGTGGTATGCATATGTAAATCGCCTTTCAAGCTATTATAATTAATTAATTTTGGCAATTTATTTTTTTGAGAAGCTTCAATTTCGCCAGAATTCGTTCTTATTTCCGGCTCCATCCATTTTAATCCTAAAACTTTATAAACTTCTTTTTCGGTTCTGCCGGTAATTCTTTTTCTACCAATAAAAACTCCGTATTCGTTGAGTTTATAACCTTTTTTAATAGCAATTTTTCTTAAAATGATATTATGAGCTTTATTTCCGGTAAAATACTGAAGGGCCGAACCAAAACTTCCTTCCTGTACTATTCTCAAATCGAAATCCATGCCGTTTTTTAATTTCACCGAGGATTTTGTCTGACCATGATTATAAACATGCATTACTTCCGGCATATTAACAAAAAAATTACTCACCTTTTTAGCGGCTTTTTGGGAAGAAACTGTTACCAAAATATCGCCATCGCCAACTGTCTCTTTCATTCTTCTAATTGAGCCAGCTATTATCGCTTGCTCAACTTCTTTTAAATTTTTTATTCTTTGCTCAATTTCCCGAACTTGAGGCATTATAAACCCCAAAATAAATCTACCTCTATTTTTCTTTAAAAATTCAATGCCGTCTAAAATATTTTTCTCACTTTTCTCGCCAAAATCTTCTAAATTACGAATTTTCTCTGCCAGAGCCGCTTTTTCTAAATCTTTTAAATTCTTAATGCCTAAATTCTTATAAAGTTTCATTACCATTTTTGGTCCAATACCCTCAATGGCTGTTAATTCTTCAACTTCAACCGGTATTTTCTTTTTTAATTTTTCATAATATTTTAAATGCCCTGTTTTAATAAGTTCTTCAATCTTTTCAGCAATATTTTTACCTATGGCCGGAATTTCATCCAAGGCTTTTAAACCTCCCTTTTTATAAATTACGAAAATGTTTTTTTCAAGCGCCTCAATAGAAGATGCCGCTTTTTCATAAGCCCTTGGTTTAAATGGAATATCTCGCATTTCTAGAAATTCCGAGATTTCATATAAAATTTTGGCAATCTCCTGATTGTTCATAAAATTATTTAATTACTTTATTTAAATCTTCGATCAATTCTTCAATATCAACTCCATGTGCCATTGCTCCTTGCTCAATACTTTCCAAGCTGGCTATTGCGCAACCAATGCAGTGAAATCCATGTTTAATAAACACTGTCACGGTTTCAGGATATTTCTTAAGCACTTCGTCAATTTTCATTTTTTTAGTTATTTTCATAAATTAATTAGGGTAAGGGTGGTTTTTTAATCTCTGGAACTCTCAAATAATGATTATCTCGAGAAAAAATATGTTTATAAATTGTAAGAAGCAATAAGGTTCCTAAAAAGGCGCCTATTGCCGCAAAAATAAAAATTATATTAAAACCAAACTTGCTAACCAAAATTCCTCCAACAGCTCCGGTAACTCCAGCTCCAAGTCCAATTGCTGTACTTTCTAAACTCCATTCAAAAGCTTCTTTGCCTTTATCAATATGGCGGGTAAATATAGCAGCCCAACCAGGAATTACCATCCCCATACTTACAGCATAAAGTGCTTGAAGAATATAAATGTGCAAAGAAGCAGAACTGAATATATACCCCAAAGGAACAAAAACAGCTAAAAAATAACCAGCTATTACAAAATAAAAATCATCTTTTTCTCCAATATTCTTATCTAAATATCTTCCAATTGGCACCTGTAAAAGAGATTTTAATATCCAATAAATAGCAGCGGCAAAACCAACCACTTTAACATCCCCTCCCTTAATCTGCTCAGTGATAAAAACCGCAAAGATTGGAGTAATTAAACCAAAGGCAGAAACAAAAATCAAATCTGCCTTAATCATTATTTTTATTACTTTGTTGATAGAAAATTTACTCATACTATTTTCGGTCGAATTGTTTTCTTAATTCAATCTTTGCCTGCTCAAGAATTTTTTTCTGGCTTGCTGATAAGTTTTTACCAGCTCGGTTAATGTAAAAATTAAGCATAGACATTGCTGATTGAAGGGGTTTAGCTTTACGGCGAATGCTTATTTCTGCTGATTTTTTCAAGGATTTAGCAATTTGTTTAGGGTCTTTCCGAGTAAATACCCCTGGTTCTAGGTCTAAAGCATTGCTATATTTATTCACCTCTCCAGACCAATATTTTTTACTTTTTCTCATATTTTAGACATTCTCATCTAAAAATTTATAAATTTTCTTACCCAGCCATTTGAGCTTTTCCCACCCTTTATGATTCATTATATTTTCGATAAATTTTATTCTAGCTTTTTTTCGCAACCAATAAACAAGTCCAATTGCCATTAAAACCATAACAATAAAAAGCACTACCACTAACCAAACCGCAACTACTCTGATTACATCGCTTAACGCTTTATAGCTTGCGCCGAAACTATAACCTATGCTAAACATCATTAACACCCAAATAATTGAAGCTGTTAAATTGCACCAAAAAAACTTTTTAAGTCTTGTTCTAAAAATACCCGCTATTATAAAAACATAACTGCTTATTCCATAAGTAATTCTAGTAATTATCAAAGCTTTTATCGTATGTTTTTTAAAGTAATACTCTATTTTCGCTAAACGTTCCTTGGTCAGAAAAAAAAGAGATCCCCATTTTTCTAATGCGGCCCGTCCACCCCAACGACCAATAGCATACCAACCATATCCATTTATAAAATAACCTAAAAATAAAAGACCAAAAACATTCCAAAATTTAAAAATACCGAGCTTATATAAAAACCCGCCCAATAGCATTATATTAGTTCCTTCAAACAAGGCTCCTAAAAAAACAAAAATATACCGATGCTGGTAAAGAAAAGGTGTAATTGTATTTATAATTCCGGTCATGGAAATAAAACTTTTTGCCTGCTTATGTTTTTTATTTTTTCTTCTTTTCCAAAAATAGTAATTTTGCCAAATTCACCATCATACCCCGGCTTAATTTTTATCTTTCCTTCGCGGACCCGAATAATCCCCTTGGCAATTTCCAGTAAGCTGTTTTTCGCGATATTTTTTTTGTTTGCTTCAATAAGAATTTTAAATTCCGGACCTATTTTTTCAATAAGATTTTTATAATATCCATCAACTTGTTTCGTGTCTACTCCAACATTTAAAACATCCGCAATAATTTCCTTAAGAGGTATTAAGCTTTTATAAGGAATTGTTTTAGTTGGTTTGCCTCCTGCCGGCCTATCAGCTAATTGCATCACTCGATTCATTACGCCAATTGTTAACGGCTTACCGCAGCGCGGACAAATGTTGTTATATTCCTTTGATTCTTCGGGACTTAAAGATATGTCACAGTTCCGATGACCATCCCAATGATACTTCCCTTCTTCGGGAAAAAATTCGATAGTATAAAGTAATTTACAATCTTTTGAAAAAGGATCTTTAATTGCTTTTATAATATTTTTATAGTTTAGCTCGTTCAGACTTAAGACATTGGCTTCTCGCCCTATCTTGCCTGTGCTGTGGGCATCTGAATTTGAAATTAAAGTTATGTTATCAAGAGCCGACCAGCGCCAGTTCATCGGCGGATCCGAACTTAATCCCGTTTCAATTGCATAAATATATTTTGAATATTCTTCAAAACATTCTTCAATAGAATCAAAACCCGATTTAGAGCCAAAAAGACCAAACCACGGAGTCCAAATATGCGCAGGCACAATTAGACAATCCGAAGAAATATCTAAAACTATTTTTACCAGTTCTTTGGCATCTAACTTTAAAATCGGTCGGCCATCTGATTTTAAATTTCCTACCCAGCCAAGATGAGTATTTATTTTTTCTACGGTTTTAAAATCGGGAGCAAAAATAATATTATGAATTTTTCTTGTTCGATTATTTTTTGAATAAATATTGGAAATTTCAACCGTTAGAATAAAGCGGACATCGCTATTTGATTTTTTAAGTTTAAATAGGCCCGGCTCGGCTGATTCTAACTTTTCTTTTAATTCTTTTAGCCATAATGGATGAGTAAAATCTCCGGTGCCAAGAACCTGAATTCCTTTTATTTCTGCCGATTTATCTAAACTTTCAACGCTTATACTTTTGGATGTCGCTCGAGAATATTTAGAATGAATATGAAAATCA
>CAZYRO010000045.1:0-6049 GCA_964649435.1 uncultured Candidatus Saccharibacteria bacterium
CCTTTCATAAAATTTCAAGACCGCAAAGTGTATCATATCATATGAACCAGTACACGGCATTGACAATTTTTTTTATTTGGAGTACAATAAAAAGAAAGAGTTCTTTGAAAAAAGAATATTAAAGTTTTAAGGAGGATAGAATGAATATAAAGAAAACCTGGAAGAAATGGACTAAACCTGAAACAAGTGAATTGAAAAAACTTTCCAAGGCAGCAAAATCCTGGGAAGAATTGCAAAAAGCTGTTGAGAATTCAAAGATTTTGAAAAGAGATTGGCGAAATAGTGCTCGTAGAGTAGTATTGCGTCATCCTGATTGGACAAAATATTTTATTGACAAAAGACGAAAAGTTTCAAAAGGAGAAGAAATCAGAGCTATGCAGTTTTTGTTTAGTGAAGATGAAAAGATTGTTCCTTTTGATACCTTTGAAATTTCCAAAAATGTTTGGAAGAAAAAAGATACACTAATTGGCATGATATCGAGAGTTGACTATGGCTCCATGGGTTTCAGAAGTGGCTTTCTTAAATTAGCGCTTGAACAAGCTGCCCGAGAAGGATTTCGTTTTAATGTTCTGGACGGTGGTTTAGTAAACAAAAATGCTCTTAAAGAAAAACTTAAAGCCTTTATTAAAGAGAAAGGCGGAAAGCTCACAAGAGAGGAAAAAGAGGCCTATGCAGAAGATTTCTACTTAGAGTGCGCAAAAGATTTAGCTAAACTTATTCCAAGAATAAGAAAACCAAGTGGCGAATTTATTAAATTGTACATAACTATCAGCCCTGCTTTTGACGGAAAGTTCGGTAATGAAATTGCCAAAAGATTGACTGCGCTAAGAAAGGACAATGATATCGTCTATTGGGATAGACATGATCTTCCACTTCTTATTAAATACGTTGATCAACGCTTACTTCCCGCAGTTCCTCTTAAGGGAACATGGATGAGATCAGATTATTACAGCACTCCGGTTGATAGAGTACTAAAAGATATTTTGAAACGTTCTTCCACTTTACCTGATCAGTATGCAGTTGGTTGTTTTGCTTCAAGCTTTTTTAAACCAAAAGGTGATGCAAGAAAAGCATACTTTTCTGTACCGGGTTTGTCTGTATTGTCAGATACTCGGACTGCGGAAAACCAGATTGGAATGCGGGTTGTTGACTATCATAAGAGTGGCGAATTTTCTGTTAGTACTTACTCTTTTAAGGATTTAATTCGAGAAGAGAGAAAACTAATTAAAGCTCCCCCGGGTTGTAGCAGATTACAAAAAGCTATCATTGAGCTGCTTGTCAAAGATCCAATGAGCGTTGGTGTGCTTGAGTATTTTCTACGAGAACAATCTTGTTTTAAGAATGTGACACGTGAACAAATCATAAAGGCAATAGAGAATCTAAAAAGATTCAGAGTTGGAATTGAATTTAATTTTGATTCTGGTTTGTATGATTTTAAGCAGGAGTGGTTTCAGAAAAAAGCTGTTTATGAATTACCGCCAAAAGAAGAGCTGTCAGAAGATTGTTTTGTAACTCTTCCTTGTATGCATGCATCTGCGCCGAAGACCGATTACAGGTTTATTGTTGATGAGGTTCCTAAGTACATTCTTAAAAGTGGCGCTAAATATCTAATTGTGCCAGGCGATCTTACTCAAGGAACAGCGCATCGCTTACTCCAGAAAAGGGAAATATATAGAGGTATTAATGAGACTGAACAGGAAATGCTTGCAGCTGCTCTGACAGAAACAGTTGTTGCGAAAGTATTTGAAGCTCGTTTTAAAGAAGCTATACGAAACCGAAATGCAAATGGACTGACGCAAGAAGAATTGAGAAAGATAATAGATGATGCTCTTGTTACATTAATTTATATTGTAGGTAATCATGATGAATGGAAAGCTGGAGCAGGTTTTACACCTTTGCTGGTTTTTGAAAAATGGCTGCTTGATCTTATCGTGAAAGATATAAAGAAAGTGCTTAAAGCTCATAATCTTCATTTTAATGGAGTGCACAGTATTGTTGTGAACAAGGTAATTGAGGACAAAGTAACTGAAAAGATATTCCATACCACGCCTTCAGGTTTGGCAGTGAAAGTTGGTCATCCATTTACAGCCCGAACTCTGACTGTAAGTATTCCTTCTGAGAGATTTCTCAATAAATATCCAGAAGCTCATATCTGCTTCACTGGCAATTGGCATGTATCATTAAGTCTTGAGCATTTTGATCAAGTAATTGGCCAGCGAGTAGTGCTCCAGTCGCCGACACTTCAGAAATATACATTTTTTGAAAGTACCAAAATGAAAAAAACAGATTTTGGAATTGGAATTCTTAAAGTTAAGTCATATAAGGGACGGATTATAATCACTGAAACTGGTTTTTATGGCGAAAAAGGCGATGAAGATAAGATAGACAATGATGTTCTTGACGAGATGTTGACTAAGGTTGGTATAACTCTTCGTTAAAACAACTCAAAGGGTTAACCTGTTTACAAAACAGAGTTAACCCTTTTCTTTTTTTAAAAATTGTGATAAGATAATATGAAATAACTTTTCTTTGACAAGTTAATATTTAGGAGGGTACATTGGCAAAAGAACATGGCACTATTCATCATCTTATTCCTCGGAGCAAAGGGGGCCCTAATGAACAGTGGAATAAGGAAAGAAAGCCTGCTAAGGAACATAAGGCATTTCATATATTATTTTATAATCTTTTACCCTGCCAGGCAGTTGATGAAATTAGAACTTACTGGGCAACAAAATCAGGAAAATTAAAAAAGAAAAAATTGACAAAGAAGTCAAAGCGAAAACACAAATATACAAAAATGGATCATTGGAAAATTTTATTTGGCAATGCCTCGCCCAAAAAAGCAATAGAGATTATTAAAGATAAGTGGAGCGTTAAAGGTGATTTAAATTTTAAAGGATGTTTTAATTATAAAGAATGTTTTTCTGGATGTTCTTGCGGCAAATCTAAGAAAAGTTGTCCTATATTAAAACTTTATAAAAAAGGAGAATTAAAATGGAAAACTCGAAAAACTATTTAATAAAAGTTAATACAAGAAAAGAAAATAAACTTATAACGGAATTGCGCAAGAAAATAAAATCTGAAGTCATTGGACAGGACAAGGCAATAAGATGGCTCTTAAGGGCTACAGCGGCTTATTATAGCGGACTAAAAGATCCTCGACGCCCGATTGCCGGAATCATTTTTGCCGGACCAACCGGAGTTGGAAAAACTTTTACTGCTAAAGTTTTTGCCAGATATTTTCTTGGCGGGGGCAATAAATACAGAGATTATTTAACAAGAATTGATGGCTCTACTCTTAACGAAAGGCATGAAGTTTCAAAGCTTAAGGGTGCTCCTCCCGGCTATTTAGGTTATGGAGATTTAAACTTGTTAGCCCAGGAGAATATTGATGCTTATCATTTTGACGTGAAACTTGGCAATGATGACGGAAGTTTGGCAAGACAGCTAAGAAATTTACAAGGAACTAAAAATTTGTTACCTCCAATATCCTCCAAAAATTTGCATGATGAGAAACAAGCAAGAATGAAATTTACTTATAACATTCATAAGCCCTATTGTTCGGTTATTCTTTTTGACGAAATTGAAAAAGCGCATCAGAGTATCTGGAATCTTCTGCTGCAGATTATGGAAGAAGGAAAAATTCAGATGGGCGAAAGTGACAAAGAAACAAATTTTGCTGATTCGGTAATAATATTGACTACTAATATTGGACAGAGAAATATTCAAGAGATGTTGAAAATTAACCCAAGCCGAACAGATGCGGATAGAAAAGATTTAGATAACAGGATTTACAGCGTGGTGAAGGAAGATATTAAAAAGAAACTTCCTCCGGAGCTTTTTAGACGTTTAGACCTGGTAGTTTTTAGGCCATTGAAAGGAAAAGACTTTTCAAAGATTTTAGATAATTTTTTACTGGAAGAAAAAGAAAGGTTAAATGAAAAAACAAAAGCGCTTTCAAGATTTCCTATTAATATAAAATACACTCTTGAAGCAAAAGGATTTTTATTAGAAAAGGGAATTGATATTTATTATGGAGCAAGGACGCTTCGCGCTGTGGTAGAAAAATACGTTCGCGCTCAAGTTGCCAATGGAATAGCAAGCGGGGAAATTAGTCCGGGAGATGAACTTTTAATTGATAAAAACAAAGATGGACTGGTATTTTTTCGTAAAGCCCGGAAAAAAGGACCAAGAGATATTGGGCGCAGACCCCTTAAACTTTTTATAGAAGAGAAGAGCAAGTAATGCTAAAAAAGGAGAAGAAAAATTTCTTCTCCTTTTAAAATTCTTAAAATGAGGTATAATAAAAACAATGGAAAAGCTCATTAATCAACTAATTCAACAAGGATATTTAAAAACTCCGCTAATAATTGAGGCGTTTAAAAAAATTAAACGAGAAAATTTTGTATTGGAAGATTTAAAAAATGAGGCAGACGTGAATGCTCCTTTGCCAATTGGCTGGGGGCAGACCATTTCTCAACCTTTAACCGTAGCTTTTATGTTGGAATTATTACAACCAAAGCCGGGTGATAAAATTCTGGATATTGGTTCGGGTTCTGGATGGCAAACAGCCTTGCTATCTTATATTGTTGGTAATAAGGGAAAAGTTTTTGCCATTGAGAGAATTCCGGAATTGATGGAGTGGGGAAAGAAAAATGTAGCTAAATATAATTTTACAGAGAAGGGGATTGTTGAGTTTATCCGTGGAGATGGGATCAAAGGATTGCTCAAAGAGGCGCCGTTTGATAAAATTATCGTAGCAGCTTCGGCTCAAGAAGTGCCTGAAGCTTTAAAGAAGCAATTAAAGATTGGTGGAAAATTGGTTATCTCAGTTCAGTCAAGTATTTGGTTATTAATTAAAGAAAGCGATAAAAAATTTAAAGAACAAGAATTTCCCGGCTTTGCTTTTGTTCCGTTGATAGAGGATTATGAAATTTAATGTCAAAAAAATAAATCGAGCACTTGCATTTAATTTTGCTAAAAAAACCAGCAGGCACGACAAGATGGCTGCCGTATTAAAGAATAAAAAAATTTTGATAATTGTAATCATTTTCTGTTTATTGCTTATTACTTGCTTATTTGTTTCCTGGTATCAGCTCAAAATTCCTTTAAGCAAAAGCGCGGAAGAAAAGACTTTTATTATTAAAGAAGGGCAGGGATTGGAAGAAATTGCCAATAATTTAGAAAAAGAAAAAATAATACGCAGCGAATGGATTTTTGTTATGTATGCCTGGCTGCAAAACAAAGCTTCAAACCTTCAGGCAGGGGAGTATAGTTTAAGTTCTTCAATGAATATTTCCGAGATTACTAAGAAAATCATTGGTGGTGGAATAATTCCCAAAGGCATTAAAATAACAATACCAGAGGGATTTTCTAATAGACAAATAGAGGAGAAGCTAATTGATTTAGGAATATTAATTGAAAACGACAAATTTCCAAAAGACTTAGAGGGTTATTTATTTCCCGATACTTATTATTTTGAAAAGAATTCATTTATTGAGGAAATAGTCAAAAAAATGCGAGCAAACTTTAATAGAAAAATAACAGAAGATTTAAAAGCAGAAATAAAAAATCAGAACAAGAATCTTTATAGTATTTTAATTATGGCTTCTCTTTTGGAAAAAGAAGTTAAAACCGATGAAGACAAAGCAATTGTTTCAGGAATTTTCTGGAAAAGACTGGAAAATAATTATCCTTTGCAATCCTGCGCCACCATTGCTTATATTTTAGGGGTTGATAAGTGGAGATATTCTCGCGAAGATACTAAAATCAAATCCCCATATAACACTTATTTAAATATTGGCTTGCCGCCCGCGCCGATAAATAATCCAGGACTCTCAACAATTAAAGCGGCAATTTATCCCAAAAAAACCGATTACAATTTTTTCCTGACTGATCCTGAAACCGGCAAAACAATATTTTCCAAAACTCTCGAAGAACATAATGCTAACAAGAATAAGTATTTTTAATTTTAAACTGCGGATAAAGAGAGAGTGCAAAGGTTCAGATACATATGTTACACCCTTAGGCCTGTAAAATGATAACATCT